>JAKFVZ010000534.1 GCA_021732965.1 Reyranella sp. | reverse complement strand
CGAAGTCGCGCATCGTGCCGCCCTGCACCTCGCCCGCGAAGCAGAGCGTGACGTGCAGATTCTCCTGCGGCACCCAGCGCGCATCGGGCACGCCCGACTGCAGCGCCGACAGCGCGTCGGCGATCTCGTCAGGGACGGGCAGGGCGACGAACAGACGCGGCATCGTCGAGGTTCTTCGTGACGAAGGGCAGGATGCGCTCGACGATGACGTCGACTCCCTTGGCGTTGGGATGGATTCCGTCGGGCTGGTTGAGGGCGGGATCCTGCGCCACGCCGTCGAGGAAGAAGGGATAGAGCGGTACGCCGTGCTTGTCGGCGAGCTTCTTGTAGAGGCCGTCGAACTGCTGGACGTACTCCGGCCCGAAATTGCGTGGTGCCAGCATGCCGACCAACCAGACGGTGGCGCCGGCCTGCTTCAGCTTGCCGATGATGGCGTCGAGATTCTTCTCGGTGGCGCCCGGGTCGAGGGCGCGCAGCATGTCGTTGCCGCCCAGTTCGACCATCACGATGTCGGGCTTGTCGGCCATCATCCAGTCGATCCGCTCCAGCCCGCCGGCGGTCGTGTCGCCAGAAACGCCATGATTGATGACGGTGACGGTGCGGCCCTTGTCCTTGAGCGCCGCCTGCAGGCGGATGGGAAAGGCCTGTGCGGGCGGCAAGCCGTAGCCCGCCGCAAGACTGTCGCCCAGGATGGCGAGCTTCACCGGCTCGCTTTGTGCATGCGCCGAGGGGGCAGGGAGTGCGGCCGCAAAACACAGGATCAACGCCAGAAATGCCGCGATCCGTGAATTGACCGCTGCCGTAAAACCACCATATCGAGTTTGCAGTTTCATCAGACCTGTCCCAGGAGCCCGCTTGGCCGAGCCGCTTCCCATCGTTCGCTTGACCGACGTGCACCTCGACATGGCGAGTGACGCGGGCACGGTCAATATCCTGCGTGGCATCACTCTCGACATCGCAGCCGGCGAGATTGCGGCGGTGGTGGGGCCTTCGGGTGCCGGCAAGTCCAGTCTCATGATGGTGGCCGGCGGGCTGGAGCGCGCCAGCTCCGGTCGGGTCGAGGTCGTGGGCAAGGACATGGGCCCGATGGGCGACGACGACCGGGCGCGGCTGCGCCGCGATCATATCGGCATCGTCTTCCAGGGTTTCCACCTCATTCCCACCATGACGGCACACGAGAACGTGGCGCTGCCGCTGGAATTCGCCGGTCGCCCCGACGCGTTCGAGCTGGCCGAAGCCGCATTGAAGCGCGTCGGCCTCGGCCATCGCATCGGTCACTACCCGGCACAGCTTTCGGGCGGCGAACAGCAGCGCGTGGCGGTTGCCCGGGCCTTCGTCGGCCGGCCGAAACTCATGCTGGCCGACGAGCCGACCGGCAATCTCGACGGCGCCACCGGCAAGCAGGTGATGGACCTGTTGTTCGAGGTGGCGCGAACCGACAACACCACCCTGATCCTGATCACGCACGACATGGGCCTGGCCGAGCGCTGCGACCGCGTGCTGCGCATCGCCGACGGACTGCTGGTCTCAGACGACCGCCCGCGCGCGCTCGCCGCCCAGTGACAGCCGGATCATGAGCCTCGCCTTCCGCCTCGCCCGCCGCGAGATGCGCAGCGGCCTCGGTGGCTTCCGGCTTTTCATCGCCTGCCTGGCGCTGGGCGTCGGGGCGATCGCGGCCATCCTGTCTTTCAGCCGTGCCGTCGAAGAGGGGCTGCGTGCCGATGCGCGCGAGATCCTGGGCGGCGATGTCGCGATCTCTCTGCTCTATCGCGAGGCGACGCCCGAGCAGATGGATTTCATGCGCGAGCAGGGCCAGATGGTGCGCTGGCTCGACAGCCGCGCGATGGCACGTCCGACCAAGGCCGATGGCCGGCCGACGCTGGTGCAGCTCAAGGCGGTGGAACCGGCCTATCCGCTCTACGGCAAGGTCGAACTGGCCGACGGCGGCACACTCGCCGATGCGATGGGCAAGCGCGACGGCATCTGGGGCGCCGCCGTCGAGGAATCGGCGCTGCGCCGCATGAACATGGCGCCCGGCGACATGCTGCGGATCGGCGACGTGGCCGTCGAGGTGCGCGGCATCATCGCCCGCGAGCCCGACCGTGGCCTGAATGCCTTCGCGAGCCTCGGCCCGCGCCTGATGATCCCGCTGGACGCCGCCGTCGAATCGGGACTGGTGCAGCCCGGCAGCCTGCTGACATGGGAGTATCGCCTGCGCCTGCCGCCGGGACGGTCCGACAGCGCCGTCATCGAGGCGCTGAAGGCGCGCTTTCCCGATGCCGGCTGGCGGGTGAGGGGCCTCGCCGATGCCGGCGGGGGCATCCGCTTCTGGCTCGATCGCCTGACGCAGTTCATCGGCCTGATCGGCCTGGCCTCGCTGCTGGTCGGCGGCGTGGGCGTGGGTAATGCCGTTTCGAGCTTCCTCGCGGCCCGCCTGCGGACCATCGCCACCCTGAAATGTATGGGCGCGCCGGAGCGGCTGGTCTTCGCCACCTATTTCATCCAGCTCGCCGCCCTGACGGCGCTGGGCGTCGGGATCGGGCTGGTGATCGGCGCGGCGCTGCCGTTCGTCGCCCAGTCGATGATCGCCGACGTCCTGCCGGTGCGGGCACGCGTGGCGCTCTATGCCGCCCCGCTGGCGACGGCCGCGGGTTTCGGCCTGCTGGTCTCCCTGCTGTTCGCGCTGGTGCCGTTGATGCGGGCCCGCAGTGTGTCGGCCGCGACGCTGATGCGCGGCGCCGTCGTGCAGCAGGGCGGGCGCCTGGCCTGGCGCGATGCGCTGGTGATCGCCGCCGCGGCCATGGCGCTCGCAGCCTTCACCATCTTCACCGCCGACAGCCGCCGCATCGCGGGATATTTCGTGCTGGGCTCGGTCGGCGCCTTCATCGCCTTCCCGCTGCTGGCGCGGCTGCTGATGCTGGTTGCGGCCCGGGTCGGCAAGCCCAGGTTCGCGGCGCTCCGGCTGGCGCTCGCCAACCTGCACCGGCCCGGCGCGCCGACGCCGATCGTCATGCTCTCGCTGGGGCTCGGCCTCACCGTGCTGGTGGCGACGGCGCTGATCGAGGGCAATCTGCGCGAGCAGCTCACGCAACGCATCCCGGGCGACGCCCCGGCCTTCTTCTTCGTCGACATCCAGTCAAGCCAGATGCCCGCTTTCGAAAAGGCCCTCGCGGCCATTCCGGGCGCCGGATCGCTCGACAAGGTGCCGTCGCTGCGCGGGCGGATCGTCAAGATCGGCGGCAAGCCGGTCGGCGAGATCGCGGTGCCGTCCGATGCGCGCTGGGCGGTCGAGGGCGATCGCGGCGTGACCTATTCCGCGACGCCGCCGGAAGGGTCGCGGATCGTGGAGGGCGAATGGTGGCCGCCCGACTATCGCGGGCCGCAGCTCATTTCCTTCGACGAGAATCTGGCGAAGCAGTTCGGGCTGGGACTGGGCGACACGATCACGGTGAACATCCTCGGCCGCGACATCGAGGCCAAGATCGCCTCGCTGCGGCGCATCGTCTGGACGACGCTGTCGATCAATTTCGTGTTCGTCTATTCACCCGGCACGCTCGACAAGGCGCCGCACACCTTCCTCGCGACGATAAAATCAACGCCCGAGGCCGAGGACGCGATCTTCAAGGCGGTCACCGACCAGTTTCCCAACGTCACCGTGGTCCGCATCCGCGACGCGATCGAGACCGCCGCCGGCGTGCTGGGCAATATCGGCCTGGCCAGCCGGGTCATCGGCTTCCTCAGCATCCTCGCGGGCGTATTGGTGCTGGCGGGGGCGATGCTCGCCACCCAGCGCCGGCGGGTCCACGAGGCCGTCGTGATGAAGGTCCTGGGCGCGACCCGGGCGCGGATCGCCGGCACCTTCGCCTGGGAATTCGCCTTCCTCGGCCTGGCGACCGCCGTCGCGGCCCTGGGTGTGGGAACGCTGGCAGCCTATCTGGTCGTCCGCCGCCTGATGAACCTCGAATGGACTTTCCTGCCGACGGTGGCGGTGGCGGTTGCCGTGGGCGCCATGGCGCTCACCCTGGCGTTCGGGCTCATCGGAACTTTGGCGGCATTGAGGCAAAGGCCGCTTGCCTTGTTGCGCAACGAGTGAGTTAATCATTTCCCGGAACGGGTCCAAATTGGAATCCCGCTGGGGCGTCTTGGCTATTGATTCAGTCGCGCTGTAACCCCAGATTATCCGGCGAAGGGGCTCGGCAAAACGAGGCCCCCTTGGAGGCTTGAAACCAAATGGCAAATCCGAACTTCGGCACCTTCAATCGCGCCGGCACAGTCGCCGACCAGGCGTCGTTTGATGTCGGTCTCCGCGCCCACATGGTGCGGGTGTACAACTACATGGCTTCGGGGCTCGCACTGTCGGGCATCGTGGCTTTCGGTCTGTTCAGCTCGCCGGAACTCGCTGGCCTGTTCTTCCAGTTCCAGGCGGGTCGTCTTGTTGGCCTTAACATGCTGGGATGGATCGCGATCTTCGCGCCGCTCGGCCTGCTGCTGCTCGTCTCGTTCCGTGCTGCTCAGATGAGCCTCGGTGCGGTCCAGGCGGCCTATTGGGCCGTGACAGCCCTGATGGGTGTCAGCCTGTCGCTGCTGCTGTTTCGCTACACCGGCGCCAGCGTCGCTCGCACTTTCTTCATCACGGCCGCCGCCTTTGGTGCGCTGAGCCTTTACGGTTACACCACGAAGCGTGACCTCTCCGCGATGGGCAAGTTCCTGTTCATGGGCGTGATCGGTCTCGTGATTGCCGGCTTGGTGAATATGTTCATGCAGTCGAGCATGATGCAGTTCATGATTTCTGCGGCTGGCGTGCTGATCTTCTCGGGCCTGATTGCCTACGACACGCAGAAGATCAAGGAACAGTACTCCGAGGCCTGGGGCACGGACATTATCGAGAAGGTCGCCGTGTTCGGCGCTCTCAGCCTCTACCTGGACTTCGTGAACCTGTTCCAGTTCCTGATGAGCTTCTTGGGCCAGTCGCGCGACTAAGTCCGACAGGACTGACTTTTGAGGGACGCCCGGGTCGCAAGACCCGGGCGTTCTGCTTTTGAGGGCTATCGTCGCCTGTCTCATCCTTCAGGCTCTGGACGCTTCCCCAGATTGCGCCGTGCGTTCGTCGCCCTATACTTTCGATCATGCGGCGTACCTCCTATGAACAGATGAACTGCTCGATCGCTTCGGCGCTCGACGTGGTCGGTGAGCCGTGGACGCTGCTCATCGTGCGCGATGCCTTCTACGGCGTGCGCCGTTTCGACGATTTCCAGGAGAATCTCGGCATCGCGCGCAACGTCTTGACCGCGCGGCTGAAGAAACTCGTGGAGGCTGGCGTGTTTCGCAAGACCGCCTATCGCCAGCGCCCCCTGCGCCACGAGTATCGTCTCACCGAAAAAGGCGCCGCGCTTTTCACGGTGATCGTCGGGCTGAAACAGTGGGGCGATCGCTTCGGTGCCGCGGCGCGCGGCGGCAAGCCGATGGATCTGGTCGATCGCACGGCCAACACGCCGCTCGATCCCGTGCTGATCGATGCGGAGACGGGCCGGCGTCTCGAGCTCACCAACGTCCGCGCGGTGGCGGGACCGGGCGCCGACCAGAACACGCGCACCTTCTTCGAGCGACTGGCGATCAACCGGCCGGCGCGGTGACGGCCCCATCTGTCGTCCTGAGCGAAGCGAAGGACCTGGCTGAACGTTCGGTGTACCCCCCGGCGGGCGCGAGATCCTTCGCTTCGCTCAGGATGACAAGAAAGCGCTAGTCCTTCTTCTCCGGCTCGAGCCGCTTGCCGTCGAGCGTGCGCACGGTGCGTTCCGCCGCGTCCTTGTCGGCTTCTTTCTCCGCGCGCGTGCGGCCGAAGCGGCGGCGGTTGGCGTCGGCTTCCGTCTCGCGTTCGCGTTTCGCCTTGTCCTTGCGGGCGCGTCGCAGGTTCACGATCTCGGCCATGGATTTCTCTATGCCGCGCTTGGCACCGATGCGCTAGTCTTGGGCGAGCCGGATCGGGGAGCCCGACATGACACCAACCACCCGCAAGCGTCTCCTGATCGGCGGCGGTGGCATCGTTGCCCTGCTGGTCGCCGCCGTCGTTGCGGCGCCCGCGCTGATCGACATCAATTCCTACAAGCCGCTGATCGTTTCGCAGGTGAAGACCGCGACGGTCCGCGATCTGGTAATCGACGGACCGATCTCGCTCTCGCTGCTGCCGACGCCGACCGTTTCCGTGACCGGCGTGAAGTTCTTCAACGCCGCCGGCTCGAAGAACGCCAACATGGTCGAGGTGAAGTCGGTCACCGTGAAGCCTTCGCTGCTTGCCCTGCTGACGGGCAGTATCTAAGTGGGCGAGGT
>JAKFVZ010000094.1 GCA_021732965.1 Reyranella sp. | reverse complement strand
CTTCTGGATCAGCGGCAGCAGGTCCGGCGGCACGATCTCGATCATGTCGACTTCGTCGTTCAGCAGCGCGTTGACCTGCGTCTGGGTGTCGGGGATCCAGACCCATTCGATCCTGTCGACCTTGGCTACCTTGCCGCCCGAGAGGCCGGCCGACGGTTCGGCGCGCGGCTTGTAGTTGGGGTTCTTGACGTAGACCGCCTTCTCGCCGGGCTTCCACTCGTCCTTCTTGAAGATGAACGGGCCGGAGCCGGTGGCGTCGGTGATCTGCGTGTTGGGATCGGTGCTGGCGACCCGCGCGGGCATCATGAACGGCACGTTCGAGCCGGGCTTGCCGAGCGTGCTCAGCACGAGACCGTAGGGCTCCTTCAGCACCATCCTGATCGTCTTGTCGTCGGGCGCCGACAGTTCGGACACGTACGACATCAGCTTCTGGCCCATCGCATCCTTGGCGCCCCAGCGCTTGAGCGAGGCGACGCAATCGGCAGCGGTGACCGGCTTGCCGTCATGCCAGGCCAGCCCGTCGCGCAGGGTGAAGGTCCAGGTGAGCTTGTCGGGCGAGGTGTCCCACTTCTCGACCATCTGCGGCTTGACCTGCAGCTTGTCGTCGAGCGCGAACAGCGTGTCGTAGACCAGATAGCCGTGATGCTGGGTGATCAGCGCCGTCGTCCAGATCGGATCGATGATCTTGAGATCTGAATGAAGCGCGACCTTCAGCGGAGCCTGCGCGGAGGCCGGCGCCGCGAACGGCACCACCGCGGCCGCGGCGGCGAGCGCACAGATGAAACGACGACCGATGTTCAGCATGAAAACTCCTTACCCTTTGCCTTCCCCGGCGGACCGACAATAGAGCGCGCGCGGCGCTCCGTCGGCCCAAAGAAACGTCAGTCGCCCTGCGCGATGTCGAGAAGCGCCTGCCGGTCGACCAGCTTGAGGCGCGGCCGTCCCTGCGCCGTGCCAGCGGCGACCTCGGCCTTGTCGATACGGCGCCAGCCCTCGGCATCGACCGCCAGCGGCAGGATGTCCGGGCCGCTCTTGGGATCGTGATCCTCCAGCCAGGCGATGACGTCCTTGGCCACGGCATGACTATCGGCGCGATTGGTCGGGATCGTGCCGCTGGGACCGCGGCGCGCCCAGCCGACGGCGAAGACGCCATCGGCCTTGGGGAAAGCCTCACCCGTGTAGCCGATGCAGGTGACGACCAGGTCGGCGGCGATCGGGCCGGTCGACAGGTCGACCTCGCCGGCGCGGATCGCCTTTGGCGTCTCGTGGAACCGGAAATGAACCGTCACCGGCTTCTCGCCCGGTCTATGGGCGGCGAAGCCTTTCAGCGTCTCGATGTTCTTGGCCTTGCGCAGCTTCTCCGGCGTGGGGTCCGCGGCCGGCGCCACCGCGTCGAGGACGCTTGCGTCGGCCACGGATATGGCGCGCGCCAGCCGACCCATCTCCGCCAGCTCGTTGTTGGTGAACGACGCATGCTCGGCGCCACGCCGGCCGATCACCTGGATGTCCGTGAGAGGCGCGGCCGCGATCGCCGCCGCCGCTTCGGGCACGATGTCGGACTTGGCCATCTCGTCCGGCGTCTTGGCCAGCAGGCGCGCCACGTCGAGCGCGACGTTGCCGTTGCCGATCACCGCCACCGACTTCACCGCCGACAGGTCGGGGCCACCGCGAAAATCCGGATGGCCGTTCAGCCAGGCCACGAAGCGCCACGAGCCCCAGACATGCGGCAAATCCTCGCCCGGGATGCCGAGTTTGCGGTCGATCACCATGCCGGTGGCGACGATCACCGCGTCGTAGGCCGCGACGAGCTCCTCCCAGGAAAGGTCGCCGCCGATGTCGAGATTGCCGGCAAAGCGCAGGTCCGGCTGGTCGAGCAGCTTGTCGAACTGCCGGACCACGGCCTTGGTGCCTTGGTGGTCGGGGGCGACGCCGGCCCGAACCAGCCCGTAGGGGGTCGGCAGGCGGTCGATGATGTCGATGCGGAGGTCCGGCCGGCCGCGCAGCAGGCCGTCCGCGGCGTAGAAGCCGGAAGGGCCGGCGCCGACGATGGCAACCCTGTGAGTCATGGAGGCCCGCTTAGCATATGATGGGCGGATGGCTAAATACGCAAAACTCCGACAACTCGGGCAGGCCACCGGTCTCCCCGCCTCGCCCGACCAGGCCGTGCTCGAGACGGTGCCCAACCCGCATCCGGGCACGCTCTATCTCGCACGCTTCACGCAACCCGAGTTCACCTCGCTCTGCCCGGTGACGGGACAGCCCGATTTCGCGCACCTGGTGATCGACTACGTGCCGCGCACGAAGCTGGTCGAGAGCAAGTCGCTGAAGCTCTACCTCAACAGCTTCCGTAACGACGCCGCCTTCCACGAGGATTGCACCGTGGGCATCGGCAAGCGGCTGGTGAAGCTGCTGGCGCCGCGCTGGCTGCGCATCGCGGGCTACTGGTATCCGCGCGGCGGCATGCCGATCGACGTTTTCTGGCAGACCGCCGCGCCGCCCAAGGGTCTGTGGCTCCCCGACACCGGCGTCGCGTCCTATCGCGGCCGGGGATAATGGCCAAGCTGCCGCCCCGCCCGAAGCGGCCGCCGAAGCAGGCGACCCCGCGCGAGTTGCGGGACGCCATCGCGGCCAAGGCGCTGGAACTCGGCTTCGACGCCGTGGCCTTCGCGCCGGCGCAGCTCTCGCCCGAAGCGCGGCAGCAGCGCCGGGAGCGGATGGAAGCGTTCCTCGATCGCGGCTTCCAAGGCGACATGGGCTGGCTGGCCGATCGCGCCGAGCAGCGCATCGATCCCTCGACCCTGTGGCCCCAGGCCCGCACGGTCGTGTCGGTCGCGCTCAACTACGGGCCGGCCAGCGATCCACGCGACGTGCTGCAACAAAGCGAGCGCGGTGCGATCTCGGTCTATGCGCAGGGCCGCGACTATCACGACGTGATGAAGAGCCGGCTGAAGCAGCTCGGCCGCTTCATCTGGGATACCTATCACGAAAGCCTCAAGGTCTTCGTCGACACCGCGCCGCTGATGGAGAAGCCTGCTGCACAGCAGGCGGGGCACGGCTGGCAGGGCAAGCATACCAATCTCGTGTCGCGCCGCTTCGGCTCCTGGCTGTTCCTCGGCGAACTGCTCCTGTCGATCGAGCTGCCGGCCGACGACGCCGAGACCGATCATTGCGGCCAGTGCCGCGCCTGCCTCGATTCCTGTCCGACGAACGCCTTTCCCGCGCCGTACCAGCTCGATGCGCGGCGCTGCATCTCCTATCTCACCATCGAGCATCCCGGCCCGATCGATCGCGAATTCCGGACGGCCCTGGGCAACCGCATCTATGGCTGCGACGACTGCCTCGCCGCCTGCCCATGGAACAAGTTCGCCCGCCAATCGCGCGAGGCCGCCTTCGTGCCGCGCGCCGAGCTTCAGGCGCCGCTCCTCTCCGAGCTGGCGACGCTCGACGATGCAACGTTCCGCACGCGCTTCTCGGGCACCGCAGTGAAGCGCATCGGCCGCAACCGCTTCCTGCGCAACGTCGCCTATGCGCTGGGCAACAGCGGCACGCCGCCCGAATCGCTGCCGGCAGTCGAACGGCTGTTGCAGGACGACCAGCCTCTGGTGCGCGGCGCCGCCGTCTGGGCGCTGTCGCAGCTCGCGCCGGACGAAGCGGCGCGGCGAGGGCAGAGCGTCGACGAGCCCGACGCGCACGTCCGCGCCGAGTGGGCTGAGGCGATGACGACCTAGCGCCGCTCCCTGAAGAAGGCGCGCAGCATTTCGCCAGCCTCGCGTTCGCCGACACCGGGATAGAGCTCCGGCCGGTGATGGCAGGTCGGCTGGTCGAAGATGCGTGGGCCCTGCTCGATGCCGCCGCCCTTGGGATCGCTGGCGCCCCAATAGACGCGGCGCAGCCGCGCGAACGAGATCGCCTGGGCGCACATCGGGCACGGCTCCAGCGTGACATGGAGGTCGCAGTCGACGAGGCGCGGCGAGCCGAGCGTTGCCGCGGCCGCACGGATCGCCAGCAGCTCGGCATGCGCGGTCGGGTCCTTCAGCTCCTCGGTCCGGTTGCCGGCCTCGGCCAGCACCGCGCCGTCGGGCCCTACGATCACGCAGCCGATCGGCACCTCGCCCCGCGCTCCGGCGGCGCGGGCGGCGGCGATGGCTTTGTCCATCGGGGTGGGTTTCGAGGCATCCGGCATCGTGGCCGCACTATAGCGCGCGGCGGCGCACGCGCGTATCTTGGCCCGCATGCCCCGTCCCCTGATCGGAGTCACCCTGGATGCTGAAAAGCCAGGCGGATACTCCAAGTTTCCCTGGTATGCGCTGCGCCAGAACTACCTCGACGCGATCGACGCGGCGGGTGGCCTGGCGGTCGCGTTGCCGCACGAGCCCGACCGGGTTGCCGACTATCTGGAACGCATCGACGCGCTGGTCGTGACCGGCGGCGCCTTCGACGTTGACCCGTCCTACTATGGCGGCGGCGCCCGCCACGCCACGGTCATCACCAAGGACCGCCGCACCCAATTCGAGTTCGGCGTGACCAAGGGCGCGCTCGAGCAGAACAAGCCGGTGCTGGGCATCTGCGGCGGCCAGCAGCTCCTGCACGTCGTGCTGGGCGGCAAGCTGATCCAGCACATCCCCGACACGATCGCCGATCCGCTGGCGCACGAGCAGCCCAACCCGCGCAACGAGCCCGGCCATGTCGTGAAGGTGGCCAGGGGCACGCAGCTTCACGGCATCGTCGGCGCCGAGGAGCTGCAGGTAAACAGCGCCCATCATCAGGCCGCCGCCGACCAGCCCGAGGGCGTCGTCGTGAACGCCATCGCGCCGGACGGCGTCATCGAGGGTATCGAGGCCCCCGCCTACCGGTTCTGCATCGGCGTGCAGTGGCATCCCGAGTTCCATATCTCCGAAGGCGACGCGAAATTGTTCCGCGCCTTCCTGGGAGCGGCGGCGGCAAAATGAGCGAACAACCCGTCAAGGAAGGCGAGCGCATCGCCAAGCGTCTCGCGCGTGCTGGCCTGTGCTCGCGCCGCGATGCCGAGCGCTGGATCGAGGCCGGCCGCGTGAAGGTCGACGGCAAGGTGCTGGAGACCCCGGCCTGCGTCGTCACCGAACGGAGCGTCATCGAGGTCGATGGCAAGCTGCTCGGCGCCCCCGAACGGGCGCGCATGTGGCGCTACCACAAGCCGCCGAGCGAGATGGTGACGGCGCGCGATCCCGAGGGCCGGCGCACCATCTTCGACTCGCTGCCCAAGAGCCTGCCGCGCGTGGTCACGATCGGCCGCCTCGACTACTTCTCCGAAGGGCTGCTGCTGCTGACCAACGACGGCGGACTGGCGCGGCAGCTCGAACTGCCGGCCAACGGCTGGACGCGCCGCTATCGTGCCCGCGTGCACGGCAATGTCGACGAGGCGAAGCTCGCCGATCTCGCCAACGGCATCACCATCGAGGGCGTGCGCTACGGCTCGATCCAGGCGAGCCTCGACCGCCAGCAGCGCTCCAATGCGTGGATCGACATCGCGCTGACCGAGGGCAAGAACCGCGAGGTGCGCCGCGTGCTGGCCCATCTCGAGCTGCCGGTGGTGCGCCTGATCCGCGTGGCCTTCGGCCCCTTCCATCTCGGCGAACTGGAGCGCGGTATCGTCGACGAGGTCCCGCCGCAGGCGCTCGAGAACCTGCTGGGCGTGAAGCGCCCGCCGCGCAAGGAAGGCTGGGCCAAGCCCAAACCCAGGCCGGCCCCGCCGCACGCCAAGCGCCGGCGGTCCTGATGATCCGGATCATCGGCGGCAAGCATCGCGGGCGCATGCTCGAAACACCGCCGGGCGACGCGACGCGACCGACCTCAAACCGCGCCCGCGAATCGCTGTTCAACGTGCTGATGCATGCGCGCTGGCGCGAAGATGAAGACGGCGGGACCTCGCCGCTGATCGAGGCGCGCGTGCTCGACGCCTATGCCGGTTCCGGCGCGCTGGGGCTGGAAGCGCTGTCGCGCGGCGCGGCCCACGTCACCTTCCTCGACAACGACGCCGCCGCGATCAAGGCGATCGGCGAGAACCTGCGCAAGCTTGGTGAGACCGGCGCCGGCAAGGTCGTGCGCGCCGACGCGACCCGGCCGCCGCCCTGCCGCGAGCCTTGCGATCTCGTGTTACTCGACCCGCCCTACCGCTCGGGCCAGGCTCCCGCCGCCATTGCGGCCCTGGCCGCGGCGGGCTGGATGACGCCGGGCTGCGTCGTCACGGTCGAACTGGCGCACAACGAGGACATGGCCGTGCCCGACGGTTTCGAGGCCATCGACGAGCGGCGCTACGGTGCGGCCAAGATCGCGATCCTGAAGCGGATGGCATGAAGCTGCCGTCATGAAACTTGTCGCGCCTCTCTACATGCTGCGGCACGGCG
>JAKFVZ010000451.1 GCA_021732965.1 Reyranella sp. | reverse complement strand
CGCAACGCCATCGCCGCCATCCAGAAGATGACCGGCGAACGGCCGCTCGGCTGGTACTGCCGCTATGGACCAAGCGTGAACACGCGCCGCCTCGTCGTCGAGTAAGGCGGCTTCCTCTACGACAGCGACTATTACGGCGAGGAGCTGCCCTTCTGGCTGACCGTCGAAGGCAAGCCGCAGCTCGTGGTGCCCTACTCCGTCACCAACAATGACGGCCAGTTCGGCGCCTCGATCGGCACGTCGGACCAGTGGTTCTCCTTCGTGCGCGACGCGTTCGACATGCTCTACAAGGAAGGCGCCACGCAGCCGAAGATGATGTCGATCGGACTGCACATGCGCCTGATAGGCCATCCTGCCCGCGCGGTCGGCCTGCAGCGCCTGCTCGATCACATCCAGAAGCATGAAGGCGTCTGGGTGACCCGTCGCCTCGACATTGCCCGCCACTGGATCAAGACCCATCCCTATCCGGGCAAGGGCCTGAATGAGTAACACCGTGTATTGTGGCGGCGATGGACCGCCCCATGATCCTGGTACGCGACTGGAAGCAGACCGAGGCGGCGCTGCTGGCCGCGCGCGCGGCGGGCACGGCGCCGATCCTCCTGACGCCTGAAGATGCCGCGTCATTCTACGGTGCGGGTTACCTCGGGGCGCTCGAGGCGCGGGCGCGAAAAGAGTTCCCGGACGTGGCCTTCACGCTGATCGTCGATTGCGGCGACGCGCCGGGCTATGCGCTCGCCTGCCTGAGGGCCGGGGTGCGCACGCTGTCGATGCGTACCTGGAACGACAAGATTGCCGACATCGCCCGCCAGATGGGCGCCGAACTGGTGAGGAGACCGTCATGAGCTGGGAACCGAAACGCGACCTGATCGGCTATGGTGCCAACCCGCCCGATCCGAAATGGCCGGGCGGCGCACGCCTCGCGATCAACTTCGTCGTGAACTTCGAGGAAGGCTCGGAGCCTTCCGTTCAGGACGGCGAGGGCTACACCGAGACGGGCCTCACCGAGTCGAGCACTTCCTCGATCGGCCTCAAGGGCCGCGATCTCGCCGGCGAAGGCATGTTCGAGTATGGCAGCCGGGTCGGCTTCTGGCGCATCCACCGCGCCTTCCAGGAACGCGGCATGCCGCTCACCGTGTTCGGCTGCGCGCTCGCGCTGGAGCGAAACCTGCCGGCCGCCGAGGCGATCCGCGCCGCCGGCTGGGACGTGTGCTGCCACGGCTGGCGCTGGGTGCGTCACTTTCAGCTCTCGGAAGAGGAGGAGCGCGAACACATCCGCAAGGCCATCAAGTCGCTGGAACAGACCGTCGGCGAGCGGCCGGCCGGCTGGTATTGCCGCTATGGACCCAGCGTGAACACGCGCCGCCTGCTGATCGAGGAAGGCGGCTTCACCTACGACAGCGACTATTACGGCGAGGAGCTACCGTTCTGGCAGACCGTCGAGGGCAAGCCGCACCTGATCGTCCCCTATTCGCTCACCAACAACGACGGCAAGTACGCCGCCGGCATGGTCCATTCCGACCAATGGTTCGGCCTGGTGAAGGACGCGTTCGACGTCCTCTACAAGGAAGGCTCAACCCAGCCCAAGATGATGTCGGTCGGCCTGCACCAGCGCCTGATCGGCCATCCCGCCCGCATGGCCGGCCTCTGGCGCTTCCTCGACTACGTCCAGAAGCACGAAGGCGTCTGGGTCACCAGGCGCCTCGACATCGCGAAACACTGGATTGCCACACATCCGTATCCCGGCAAAGGGCTCAACGAGTAGCTGGCTCAAACCTTCGCGCGCCCGGCAACCATTCGGACCTTGCCGGGCGACGCGAACCAGATCGACGCGGCGCCGAGGGCGCTGAAGCCGAGCGCCACGGCGAACGCTACGCGATACGAGCCTTCCATGTCGTAGAGCACGCCGGTGATCCAAGGTCCCGCCGCGCCGCCGGCCAGCAGCGACACCATGATGATGCTGAAGATCGAGCCGAAGTGCGGGCCCTCGAAGATCTCGGCCACCACCGAGCCCATCAGGCTGGTGAAGGAGTAGCCCAGCACGCCCTGCGAGAGCACCATGAGGTAGAGCAGCGGCTGCGACGGTCCGGCGCCGAGCGCCAGAAGCGCCGCATAGCAGATGACGAAGCCGGTGCCGGCGATCGTCCAGACGATCTCGCGGCCGATACGGTCCGACAGCGCACCAAGCAGGATCTGGCCGGGAATGCCGACCATCGCCACGAGGCCCAGCGCCCAGGCCGCCTCCATCGGGCCGAAGCCGATCTCGACCAGGTACTTGGTCTGGTGCACCTGCACCGCGTACCAGGCATAGCCCGTGCTGAAGAAGCCGATGCACAGCCACCAGAAGCGGTGCGTCCGCGCGGCCCTGGCGACCGTCCATTCGATGGCGGCCCAGCGCGGATCGACGATGGCCGCGGCGCGCCGCGCGGCGGCAGTCCCCGCTTCCTTCGCACCGTCGGGCAGCAGGCCGAGATCCTGCGGCCGCTTGGTCACGAACAGGTTCAGCGGCAGCAGCACGAACAGGGTCATCAGCCCGAGTGCCCAGCAGGCACTCCGCCAGCCGTCCTTCAGGATGATCGTCTGCAGCCAGGGCAGGATCAGGATCGCGCCGACGCCCACGCCGGAAAAGGCGATGCCGGTCGCCAGTGCGCGGCGGCGCACAAACCAGTTGGGCAGGTACTGGGACTGCACCGAGAAGCTCATGCAGTTGGCGCCCGCCCCCACCAGGACGCCGAGCGTCGCGTAGAGCTGCCAAGGCGAATTGATCACGGTCGCGCCCAGGAGGCCCGCCACCGTCAGCACGACGCCAATCTCGATCACGAACCGGGGCCCACGACGGTCCATCGTCCGGCCGACGACCGGGCTGATCACCGCCGACACCAGGAAGCCGAAGGAGAAGGCGCCCGCCGCCAGGCCGCGGTCCCAGCCGAACTCGTCGACGATGGGCGGGAACATCAGGGAGAAGGCGGTGCGAGTGGTCACGCTCACCGCGACCGTCAGGAACGCAATCGCGATGATCACCCAGCCGAAGAAGAATGGCAGGCGCGCCGCGAACGACGCGGGTCGCGGAGGCAAGGGGGGAGACGGCACCAATACTCCTCTATCCGTTTCGCCAGTCGCTTTGTGGCAAACAGGGGGCCGCAGCCTGTCCATAGGTCCGCCCCGGGGTCAATGACGCGGCAGGTAGTCGTCCGTGCCGGGGCTTGAACCGCTCCCCCGGCACCGCTATCACCGGCTCCGTTTCCCCTCGAATGAACCGCCCTGGGAGCTGGACCGTGAAAATCACCCGTACCGTCAAGAAGATCCTCGACAATTACGAGAGCGATTGCCCCGGCACCAAGGCCAACCTGGCCCGCATCCTGATGCACGGCCGCCTCGGCGGCACCGGCAAGATGGTGATCCTGCCGGTCGACCAGGGCTTCGAGCACGGCCCGGCCCGCTCCTTCGCGCCGAACCCGGATGCCTACGATCCGCATTACCACTACCAGCTGGCCATCGACGCCGGCCTGAACGCCTACGCCGCGCCGCTCGGCCCGCTCGAGGCCGGTGCCGACACCTTCGCGGGCGCCATCCCGACCATCCTCAAGGTCAACTCGGCCAACTCGCTGTCGACCAACAAGGACCAGGCCGTGACGGCCACGGTGGCCGACGCGCTGCGGCTGGGCTGCTCTGCGATCGGCTTCACGATCTATCCGGGTGCCGAAGATCAGTACGAAATGATGGAAGAGATTCGTGAGCTGTCGGCCGAGGCCAAGTCGGTCGGCCTCGCCGTGGTCATGTGGTCCTATCCGCGCGGCGGCAAGCTCGACAAGGCCGGCGAGACCGCCATGGACGTCTGCGCCTACGCCGCCCACATCGCGGCCCTGCTCGGCGCCCACATCATCAAGGTGAAGCCGCCGACCAACGTGCTGTGGCAGCCCGAGGCGAAGGCCGCCTACGAGAAGGCCAACGTCGACATCTCGACCCTGCCCGCGCGCATCAAGCATGTGATGCAGGCGACCTTCAATAACCGTCGCATCGTGGTCTTCTCGGGCGGCGAGGCGAAGGATCTCGAGGGCCTGTTCACCGAGATCCGCGGCCTGCGCGACGGCGGCGCCAATGGCTCGATCATCGGCCGCAACACCTTCCAGCGCCCGCGCGCCGAGGCGCTCGACATGCTCGACAAGATCATCTCGATCTACCAGGGCAAGATGTAAGACCAGCGGACGAAGCGCTGTTTATTGGGGCTCGGGGTGACCTTTGGGGTAACTCCGAGCCCTTTTTCTTTGACGCTCATCGTCGACCGCCGGCCCCGGTAGCCGCCAACTCAAGTGCATGTGCGGCTATTTCACAGCCCAGGCACCCCGGGGCACACGTCCACGACTCCTCTCGGCCGCTGATCGCCAAGAGCGGCGGCCCTGCCTCTGTTGCTGGCCGTGGTTTTGACCATGGCCTCCTCCTTGGTTCTGATCTTGGCTCCGTCCCTTGCGGCCCCGGGTTAAAGCATGCCTTCTGTTGCCGGCTTGAAGTACGATCCAGCCAACTAACCAAAGAGTGTCATGGCGTTCGGGATCCGGGGATCAGTTTGAGTTTCAGGATAACAATCGTCGGGCTCGTCGTGGCCGCGAGCCTGGCTGTCGGGTTGTCGCATCGACCGGCAAAGGCGCAGGAAGTCGTGGGCGTCAACAGCGACCTGACCAAGTTGGTCACCGTCAACTCCTACACCGCCGGTATGGGCTTCGCCGTAGGCGCCATCCTGAAATTCAAGCATCACAAGGACAACCCGACACAGGTCCCGATCGGGCAGCCGGTCGCGCTGGTCTTTGTCGGCGCGGCACTTCTGTTCCTGCCGTCCATCCTCGACGTCACGGGCTCGACGATGTTCGGCACGCAGAGCTGTCCGGTGTTCATCGGCTCGGGGACGGCACTCGGGGAAGATAGCTGCACCTGGGCCAAGTTCACGGGCGAGACGTCGGGACAGGGCGCGTCGCAGGCGATCTCCTGGCAGGTCGGCGGTCAATACGAGGTCGGGCCGGGCTGGTTCCTGGGCGGAGCGCTGGGCACCAAGACCATGTCCGCGCAGAGCACTGTCGGCCAGGAATCGCAGCGCACCTTCGACGGCGCCGTTGTGGTCAAGCGTGTCAGGGGACCGCTGTACCTTTCCGCGGCCCTGGGTCTGTCGAGCACCACGGAACAAGCCACCGGCACCTTGCCGTTCGGCAACGGCACCCTGACGAGTAACAGCAATAGCTGGAGCGCCGGCATACTGCTGCGCGGGGCGTATCAGGTCACCTTCGATCCCGTCTACCTGAGGCCGCGTCTCGATATCGGCGTCGGCCTCACGAACGATTCCGGCACGCAGATGAATGGATCGGCCGGGACGCTCACCGTCGATCCCAGCAGTTCGACGGGTGTGCAGTTCAATCCCATGCTCGAGGTCGGCGGCCGGGTCGATGTCGGGTCGGCAGTATTGCGGCCGTATATTGCCGCGGGGCCGATGTATGTCCCGACCAACTACCGGCGAATCAGCGGCAACGCGTTCGGCTCGCCCTATTCGGTGAATGCCTACGGCGCCAGCCTGCTGCTGAACGGCGAAGCGGGCGTGCAGATGTATGCGAACAAATTATGGGACGCAAAGCTCGAGTACCGGATGCTTGCCGCGGACCAGTATTTCAACCAGTCGCTTGGGTTGCGTTTCGCCCGCCACTTCTGATCCAGGAAGATTGGCGGCTGTCCATCTGCTCGCAGGAGCTCTGTCCTCGACCGCCCTAATGGCGACCTCTCACGTCGCACTGATTCATGATGCTGTCGCAGATGCCATCCCATTCAGCACGTGCAACGCCGCAGTTGAAGAATGGCTGCCAGCAACAGCAGCCAGGAGTCAGAACCTGACTCACTGGGCTCGTTATGACGGTCTGGCCCCCTCGGCTCTCGCCGCCCCTCACATCGACTCCACGGGCAGAAAAACGCCGCTGGCCCAGCGCCATGCCCGCTGTTGCATGCGCGCCCAAACCCCAGCACGCTTCGACAACCCGACCATGGGAAGCTGGTCACTGTGAGGGTACATTGCAGTCCCTGGGCGTAGCGGCGCGGGAGAGAAAAGTCATTGATCCTCAGGAACAGCTGAAGCTGGCAGACCAAGCCCTGTATGAGGCCAAAGCTGCTGGCCACAACAAGGTCGTTGCGCACCGGAGCGTGTAAGAACGCTGCCAGCGCGAAGTTGCGAGCCCCCGGGAACCATGGTCAATCGAATGGTGCCCGGATTGGCTGCCGGCGTGCCGCCAGAGTCGAAGCTGAAGGAAACAATGCCGGCTGGGCCGGCACTGCGATCAATAAAGACATCACCGGACGGGAGCCGCATGGCCGCAGCGATGTGCGCTCCAGATCGAGACAGACAAGCGGGACCCAACGCATGACGCATCGCCA
>JAKFVZ010000448.1 GCA_021732965.1 Reyranella sp. | reverse complement strand
GGCGGCAAGCTGCAACACGACACGACGAGAGGCGAGCATCGGCACCGTGCACTCCTGTGAACGACTGATGAGGGGAAAGGCTTCTAGCCCGGACGTCGGCTCAACGCACCCCGTCCCGGGCGCGTTGCCCTAGCGGACGAGCGCCAGGTTGTCGCGACGCTCCAGTTCGCTGCGGGTGTCGGTCTTCTCGCGCTTCTGCCGGATCTGGTCGGCGCGGTTCTGGGTGTAGGCCGAGCGCAGCGCCGCGTAGTAGTCGACGCTGTTCTTCTCGAGATCGTCGAGCGCGAAGATGGTGCGCGAGCGGTAATCGACGGCATTCATGCCATAGCGGCCGAGCTGGTAGACGTCCCAGTTGATCGACAGGTTGAACGTCAGGATCCGGAAGGGATCGACCAGGTAATCCATCATCAGGCCGGTGCCGTCGCGGGCGTTGGACGGGCCGATGCCCGGCAGCATCAGGTAGAAACCGCCATTCTCCGGCTCGGCGCCGGCCCACAAGCCGATCGTCTTGCCGAAATCCTCCTTGGTGCGCTCGAGACCGAAGCTGGTCGCCACGTCGAACAGGCCGGCCACGCCGATCGTCGAATTCACGAGGAAGCGGGCCATGGTCGTGGCCGCGCGATGCGGCTCGCCCTGGAAGATCTCGTTGATGGCCGTGACCGGCTCGCCGAGATTGTCCAGCGCATTGCGCACGCCGGTCTGGGCCCGGTCGGGCACCAGGTCGCGGTACATGACCGCCAGCGGCCTGAGCGCGATGATGTCGACGGCGCGGTTGATCGAGAAGATGAAGCGGTTGGGGGTCTCGAGCGGGTCCCACACCTCGGCGGCACCGGTGTCGCCGGTCGCGCACCCTCCGACCATGGTCCCGGCAAGGGCGACCGCGACAACCGATCGGCGGAAGCGTGCAGCAATGGCTCTCGTCAGACCGGTCATCAACGCCTACCCCAGGATCCGTCCCGCTGGCCCAGGAACGCCGGGCCAAAAAGCGTGCCGCGGCGTTGGCCGCCGCATTATGCGGAGTGTTGCATACCGGCGCTGTAGTTTGAAGGGCGGTGGCAGAAACACCACGCGCTTGTGTTTCCGAAGCCACAAACTTCCCCACAGATCTCCATTGCATACATAAAGATATACTTATATCATTCTTCTCATGGATCACCTCCTTACCCTCCTGCGGGCCGCCGCCGAGGACACCAGGCTGCGCATTCTGGCCTTGGCGGCGCGCGAGGACCTGACGGTCAGCGACTACGTGACCGTGCTGGGCCAGAGCCAGCCGCGCGTGTCGCGTCACCTGAAGCTGCTGGTCGAAGCGGGCCTGCTGGAGCGGTTTCGCGAGGCCCAGTTTACCCGCTTCCGGCTGACCAACAGCGGCGAGGATGCCGCCCTGGTGCGCGAGTTCGTGCGCCGGCTCGATCCCAAGCACCCTCGCATCGCGACCGACCGGGCCCGGCTGGACGCCGTCCAGCAACGCCGCCAGACCGCGGCCGCTCGCTTCTTCCGCGACAATGCCCAGCGCTGGGACGAATTGCGGGCGCTGCACGTGGCCGACCGCGAGATCGAGCGGGCGCTGGCCCACCACCTGCCGTTCGGGGCCCGCCGGCTGCTCGACATCGGCACCGGCACCGGCCGGCTGCTCGAAGTGCTGGCACCCAAGGTCGAGCAGGCCGTGGGCGTCGACCAGAGCCGCGAGATGCTGGCGCTGGCCCGCGCCAACCTGTCCCGCGCCGGCATCGAGAACGCCGACATCCGCCAGGGCGACATGTATGCCCTGCCCTTCGAGTCCGACAGTTTCGACGCCGTCACCATCCATCACGTACTGCACTACGCCGACGATCCGGCCGCGGCGCTGGCCGAGGCGGCGCGCGTGGTGAAGCCTGGCGGCTCGGTGCTGGTGGTCGACTTCTCGCCGCACGACCTGGTCGAATTGAAGCGCGAGCACGCGCACGTCCATCTGGGCTTCGCCGACAACCAGGTCCAGGGCTGGCTGCGCAGCGCCGGCCTCAACCCGCTGGAGCCCCTCCACTTTCCCGGCCGCCGCCTGATGACGGGCATCTGGCGCGGCGAACGCGAGCTGCCGTCACTCGCGACTGCAAGGCCCACGGCCGACGTTTCCGCCCAAGGAGTTTCACGATGAGTCCCGATACCGGTCCGATCGGCAACCCCCTCAGCTCTGCGGGGAGCCCGACCGAATTCCCCGCCCGCGCGCCGCAGCGCCTGTCCGTCTCGTTCGAGTTCTCGCCGCCGCGCACCGACGCTGCGGAGAAGACGCTGTGGGAGACGGTCACTCGTCTCACGCCGCTGCACCCGTCCTTCTTCTCCGTGACCTACGGTGCCGGCGGCTCGACGCGCCAGCGCACTCACGACACGGTGGCGCGCCTCAAGAGCGAGACCGGCATCGACGCCGCCGCGCATCTCACCTGCGTGGCCGCCACCCAGGGCGAGATTGACGACATCGCCCGCGCCTACTGGGACGCCGGCATCCGCCACATCGTGGCCCTGCGCGGCGATCCGCCGGGCGGCATGGGCGGCGCCTACACGCCGCATCCCGGCGGCTATGCCAACGCCGCCGCGCTGGTGGCCGGCCTGAAGAAGATCGGCAACTTTCAGATCAGCGTCGCGGGCTATCCCGAGAAGCATCCGGCCTCGGCCGACGAGAAGGCCGACCTCGACAACCTGAAGGCCAAGGTCGATGCCGGCGCCGACCGCTGCATCACCCAGTTCTTCTTCGAGGCCGAGGACTTCCTGCGCTTCCGCGACCGCGCAGCGTCGGCGGGCGTTCACGTGCCGATCGTGCCAGGCATCATGCCGGTGTCGAACTTCTCGGCGGTGAACCGCATCGCCGGCCTGTGCGGCTCCAAGGTGCCGCCGTGGTTCGCCAACATGTTCGAAGGGCTCGACGACGATCTCGAGACGCGGCGCATGATCGCCGCCACCGTGGCCGGCGATCTCTGCCGCCGCCTGCAAGGCGAGGGCGTCGAACAGTTCCATTTTTACACGCTGAACCGCGCCGATCTCACCTTTGCGATCTGCCATCTGCTGGGAGTCCGCCCGCAATGACCCGCCAGGAGAAGGCCGAACAGCTGCGCGAGATCGGCTCGGAACGCATCCTGATCAAGGACGGGCCCTACGGCTCGATGATCCAGAGCTACAAGCTCGACGAGGAAGGCTTCCGCGGCGGCCGCACCTTCAACCACGATCAGAAGGGCAACAACGACCTTCTGAACCTGACGCGTCCCGACGTGGTCGGCGAGATCTGCAACGCCTATCTCGACGCCGGCGCCGACATCGTGGCGACCAACACCTTCAACTCGAACTCGATCAGCCTGTCCGACTACGGCATCACCGGCATGGCACGCGAGATCAACATCGCCGCGGCGAAGCTCACGCGCGCCTGCGCCGATGCCGCCACGGCGCGCGATCCCGCCAAGCCGCGCTTCGTCGCGGGTGCGCTGGGGCCGACCAACAAGACGCTGTCGGTGTCGCCCAAGGTCAGCGATCCTGGCTTCCGCGCCGTGACGTTCGACGAAGTGAAGGACATGTATCGCGAGCAGATCGACGGTCTGCTCGACGGCGGTGTCGACTTCATCCTGGTCGAAACCGTGTTCGACACGCTGAACGCCAAGGCAGCCCTCGTGGCGGCCGACGAGGCGGGCGAGGCGCGCGGCGAGGTGCTCCCGGTCATGGTCTCGATGACGCTGACCGATCTGGCGGGCCGCAACCTCTCGGGCCAGACGGTCGAGGCCTTCTGGCATTCGGTGCGGCATGCCAAGCCGATCACCATGGGCCTCAACTGCAGCTTCGGCGCGACCGAGCTTCACCCCTACGTGCAGGCGCTGAACCCGCAGGTCGACAGCATGCTGTGCGTCTATCCCAATGCCGGCCTGCCCAACGAGCTGGGCGCCTACGACGAGCCGCCGGAGATGACCGGCAAGCTGGTCCAGGGCTGGGCGAAGAACGGCTGGATCAACGTGGTCGGCGGCTGCTGCGGCACGACGCCCGGCCACATCAAGGCGATCGCCGAGGCGGTCAAGGGCATCAAGCCGCGCACGTGGCATGTCCTGCCCCCGGCACTTCGTCTCAGCGGTATGGAAGCGGCGAGTTTCTTCTGATGTCCCAGGAAATCGACAACGACACCAAGCCGGCGCCCCGCGCCATGTTCATCAACATCGGCGAGCGCACCAACGTCACCGGTTCGGCCAAATTCAAGAAGCTGATCATCGAGGGCGACTACACCGCCGCCATCGAGGTCGCCCGCCAGCAGGTCGAGAGCGGCGCGCAGATCATCGACGTGAACATGGACGAGGGCCTGCTCGACGCCGAGCTGGCGATGGACACGTATCTCAAGCTGATCGCGTCCGAGCCCGACATCGCCCGCGTGCCGATCATGATCGACAGCTCGAAGTGGAGCGTGATCGAGGCTGGCCTGAAGTGCGTCGCCGGCAAGCCGATCGTGAACTCGATCTCCATGAAGGAGGGCATCGAGCCCTTCATCGCGCAGGCCCGCAAGGTGCGCCGCTACGGCGCCGCGGTCGTGGTCATGGCCTTCGATGAAAAAGGCCAGGCCGACACCAGGGAGCGCAAGGTCGAGATCTGCGCCCGCGCCTACGACATCCTGGTGAACCAGGTCGGCTTCCCGGCCGAGGACATCATTTTCGATCCCAACGTCTTCGCGGTGGCGACCGGCATCGAGGAGCACAACAATTACGGCGTCGACTTCATCGAGGCGACGCGCGAGATCAAGGCGCGCTGCCCCGGCGCCAAGATTTCCGGCGGCGTCTCCAACCTGTCCTTCGCCTTCCGCGGCAACGAGCCGGTGCGCAAGGCGATGCACTCGGTGTTCCTCTACCATGCCATCCAGGCGGGCATGGACATGGGCATCGTCAATGCCGGCCAGCTCGAGGTCTACGACCAGATCCCGCAGGAACTTCGCGACGCCTGCGAGGATGTGATCCTGAACCGCCGCCCCGACGCCACCGACCGGCTGCTCGAGCTGGCGCCCAAGTACAAGGGCACCGGCGAGGTCGCCGAAACGCAGGACGCGGAGTGGCGGAGCTGGCCGGTCGAGAAGCGGCTGGAGCATGCGCTGGTCAAGGGCATGGACCAGTTCGTCGTCGCCGACACCGAGGAGGCACGTCTCGCCATCGCGCGGCCGATCGAAGTGATCGAAGGCCCGCTGATGGCCGGCATGAACGTCGTCGGCGACCTGTTCGGCGCCGGCAAGATGTTCCTGCCGCAGGTCGTGAAGAGCGCGCGCGTCATGAAGAAGGCGGTCGCGCATCTGCTGCCCTACATCGAGGCGCAGAAGACCGAAGGCTCGCGCTCCAAGGGCAAGATCGTCATGGCGACGGTCAAGGGCGACGTCCACGACATCGGCAAGAACATCGTGGGCGTGGTGCTCCAGTGCAACAACTTCGAGGTCATCGACCTCGGAGTCATGGTGCCGTTCCAGGACATCCTGAAGAGCGCCAACGACAACAAGGCCGACATCATCGGCCTCAGCGGCCTGATCACCCCGTCGCTCGACGAGATGGTGACGGTGGCCGAGGAGATGGCGCGCCAGGGCATGAACCTGCCGCTGCTGATCGGCGGCGCCACGACCTCGAAGGTCCACACGGCGCTGCGCATCGCGCCGCGCTACGCCGGCCCGACCGTTCATGTGCTCGACGCCTCACGCGCCGTGGGCGTCTGCTCGGCCCTGGTCTCGGAATCGGGCTCGCAGGCCGAGGATTTCGCCATCAAGGTCGCCGCGGAGTACGAGGCGATCCGGGTCGAGCGCGCGGGCGGCGCCAAGGAAAAGGTGATCGCGCTCGAAGCCGCGCGCGCCAACGACTTCAAGATAGATTGGTCGGCCTATACGCCGCCCAAGCCCGCGATCACAGGCACGCGCGTGTTTGCGGAATATCCGCTGCACGAGCTCATCGAGCGCATCGACTGGACGCCGTTCTTCCGCGCCTGGGAGCTGGCCGGCAACTATCCGGCGATCCTGGAAGACCCGGTGGTCGGCGACAGCGCGAAGAAGCTCTATGCCGACGCGCGCAAGATGCTCGACCATATCGTGCGCGAGAAGTGGCTGACGGCGAAGGGCGTGGTCGCTTTCTGGCCGTGCCGCCGCGAGGGCGACGACGTGGTGCTCTACAGCGACGAGACGCGCACCAGGGAGATTTCGCGCCTCTATTTCCTGCGCCAGCAGATCGAGAAGCGCGCGCCTCGCGCCAACATGTGCCTGGCCGACTTCATCTCGCCCGAGGCCGACTGGATCGGCGGCTTCGCCGTCACCGCCGGTCATGGCATCGAGGAGCATCTCGCGCACTTCAAGGCCGACCATGACGACTATTCGGACATCCTGCTGAAGGCGCTGGCCGACCGTCTGGCCGAGGCCTTCGCCGAGCGCCTGCACGAGCGCGTGCGC
>JAKFVZ010000450.1 GCA_021732965.1 Reyranella sp. | reverse complement strand
CGCACCGCCGCCACCGCCGCCGACGTCTGCCGATATCGCCAAGGCCACGCCGGCAGCACCGCCTCCGCCGAAGCCGATCAAGCTCGCCGCAACTGTGCCGCCGCCACCGCCGCCCACCTCGGCCGACATCGCCAAGGCCACGCCGGCAGCACCGCCTCCGCCGAAGCCGATCAAGCTCGCCGCAACTGTGCCGCCGCCACCGCCGCCCACCTCGGCCGACATCGCCAAGGCCACGCCCCCGGATCCGAATGCATGGCCGGCGACGGCAGTCGAGCAGACGAAGAGCGTGCAGGCGCTATTGCGCGAGTTCCGCTTCTACAAGCGCGCACCGGACGGCCGCATGGGCCAGGAGACACGCGCGGCCATTCGCGAGTACCAGGGCATCGCCGGCCTGCCGGTCACCGGTCAGCCCGACAAGGCGCTGTTCGACTCGCTGAAGGAAATGCAGGAACTCACGAAGCCGAAGGCGGGCTCAAACTAGCCGGCCCGCGTGTCGCCACCAGGCGTCGGGAAGATGCGACGCGGCATGTTGCGCCGCGGCGATCGATGCATAGAGGCCAAAGCAGGTCGCACCACTGCCGCTCATCGCAGCATGCGCAACGCCCTCACTGCGCTGCAGACGGTCGAGCACATCGGCCACTGCCGGCTGCAGGGAGATCGCCGCCGCCGTCAGGTCGTTGCAGCGGCGCGCGAGATCGGCAGCGAACGCCGCGAGATCGGGCCAGCCTGCCCCAGCAGGAAGGCCCGCAGAAAAATCTCCCATGCGAGCGCGGAAGACGGCGGGCGTCGGCAACGCGACACCCGGATTGACCAGCAGGATCGCGCAGTCCGGCAACCGGGGTGCCGGCGCGAGGCGCTCGCCGATGCCCGTCGCCACGGCCGGGCGGCCGGCGAGACACATGGGGACGTCGGCGCCCAGAGATGCCGCGAGATCGAAGAGCTCCTCCTCGGGCATGGCGATGCGCCACAGGTCGACCAGCGCCCGGAGCGTTGCGGCCGCATCGGCCGAGCCGCCGCCGAGGCCCGCCGCAACCGGGATGCGCTTGGTGAGGCGGAGCGCCACCCGCGGCGCCACGCCAGCGCGCGCAGCCAGCAGGCGCGCGGCCCTCAGAACGAGATTGTCGGCAACATCGTCGCCCCCGAGCGCCGCCGCTCCCGGCCCGACGATTTCCAGCGACAGATCGGATGCGGGCGCGACCTCGATCCCGTCGGCAAGATCCGTGAAGGCAACCAGCGAGTCGAGCAGATGGAAGCCGTCGGCGCGGCGACCGACGACATTCAGCCAGAGATTGACCTTGGCGCGGGCGAGCAGCACCCCCCGTGTCCTTCAGTCAGCCGCCTTAGATCAGCCGCCCTGCTTGGTGTCGGCGGCTTTCTCGTAAACGGTCGGCTTGTCGTTCGAGGGATTGAGGCCGTTGGCGATCTTGTCCTCGATGATGGGCTGACGATCCTTGTCCGGCTTCTGGTGCAGCGCGCGTTCCCACTGGAAGCGGGCCTCGCGGCGGCGGCCGACATGCCAGTAGGCGTCGCCAAGATGATCGGTGATCGTCGAGTCGTCGCCCTTCTGCTCGGTCGCGCGCTCCAGCCACTCCACCGCCTTCTCGTACTGGCCGAGCCGGTAATAGGCCCAGCCGACGCTGTCGGTGATCGCGCCGTCGTCGGGACGAAGCTCGGTCGCACGCTCCAGCATCTTCATGCCTTCCTGGAGATGCAGGCCCTGGTCGATCCAGCTGTAGCCGAGATAGTTCAACACGTAGGGCTGCTCGGGTGAGAGTTCGAGCGCCTTTTTCATGTCGACCTCAGCCTTCGGCCAGTTCTTGGTGCGCTCGAGCACGATGCCGCGGCCAAAATAAATCTGCCAGTGACGCTCGTCGGGCTGGCCCAACCGCGAGATCGCCGTGTCGTAGGCGGCAACGGCCTCGGCAAAACGGTCCTTGCTGCGCAGCAGGTCGGCCAGCGTCAACGCGGCGTCGATGCGGTCGGGTTTCTCGGCCACCAGCGTCTTGAGACGCGCCACGGCCTGGTCGAACTTGTCTTCCTGCGCGTCGAGCGCCGCCGTGCGCAACCGCGCCTGCCAGTAGAGCGGCGAGGTCGGCCCGATCCTCCCCAGTGCCGCAACCGCCTTGGGGATCTGGTGGAACTGTTCGTAGAGGCCCGCGATCATGAGCCAGGCGAAATCCTGCTCGGGCTTCAGCGCGGTCGCGAGCTGATAGAAAATCAGCGCGAGGTCCTGACGCTGATTGCGCGGATCGGAGGCCAGGATGCCGCCGATGTCGAACAGGATCTCGGCAATGCCGGACGCCGGCGACGGCGGCTTGGGCATCGGCGCGCCGGGGCCCATGAGCCCGTCCATGACGACGGAGTCGCTGTAGCGCGTGCCATAGGTCTTCAGGATCTCGCGCGCCTCGGCGTCCTTGCCCAGACGGCGCAGCCCCTCGGCGACCGAAATCGTGGTGCGCAGGCCGTTGCGGTCGAGCGAAATGGCACGCCGATACTTGGCCTCGGCGGCATCCTTGTCGCCGGCCATCTCGTCGATCTGCGCGGCGATCACCAGGGCGGGCGCTTCAGCCCGCTCGCCGGCCGCGGGCTTGAGCCGCGCCAGATACGACCGCGCGGCCGCATAGTCCTTATCGCCGGCCTTCAGCCATGCCATCACATATTCGCGCAGAGCGCCCAGCTGGTTCTCCGAGCCGATGCGCGTGAGCTGCTGCTCGGCCGCCTTGTAGTTGCCCTTCTTGACGGCCTCGATCGCCATCACGAGGTTGGCGAAGCCGTCGCCTGGCCGCGTCTACAGAACCGCCGGCGCCAGTTCGGCCGCGGAATCGATCCGCCCGGCATACATGCGCAGGCGGAACACGGCGTAGATCAGTTCGGGATCGAGAGGCGTGAGCGCCAGCGCCTGGTCCATCTGATCGGCGGCGGCGTCGTAGTCGTGGTCCTGCTCGCCGACCCGGGCGGCGAGATAGCGCCCCTGCAGCGAGATTGGCGCGAGACGCTGGCCGGGCTGGGCGACGGGAGGCCGGGCCGGCGGTTTGGCGCCGCCTTGTTGTGCCGGGCCCTGCTGGGCCTGGCCGGCGAGAGGAAGAGCGAACAGCAGCGCCGCCGAAAGCAGCGCGAGGGGAGTGCGGTTCATACGGCTCACATGTTGGGGTAGTTGGGACCGCCGCCGCCTTCGGGCACGGTCCAGTCGATGTTCTGCGCGGGATCCTTGATGTCGCACGTCTTGCAGTGAACGCAGTTCTGCGCGTTGATCTGGAAGCGCGGCTGGCCGTTGTCGGCGGTCACGACCTCGTAGACGCCGGCCGGGCAATAACGCTGCGCCGGTTCGGCATAGAGCGGCAGGTTCACCGCGATCGGGATCGACGGATCGCGCAGCTTGAGGTGAACCGGCTGGTCCTCCTCATGGTTGGTGTTCGACAGGAACACCGACGACAGCTTGTCGAAGGAGATCACGCCGTCGGGCTTGGGATACTGGATCGGCTGGAATTCGCTGGCCGGCCGCAGCGTCTCATGATCTGCCTTGGTGTGGCGCAGCGTCCACGGCACGCGGATGCCGAGATCGTGCAGCCACATGTCCATGCCGCCGTAGAGCGTGCCGAGCGTGGTGCCCCACTTCAGCGCGGGCTTCACGTTGCGCACCTTGTCGAGGTCCTTCCAGATCCACGACGCCTTGAGCTTCACCGGATAGGCGATCAGCTCGTCGCCGCCGGTCTTGCCGCCAGCCAGCGCCTCGAACGCGGCTTCGGCGGCGAGCATGCCGCTCTTCACCGCATTGTGGCTGCCCTTGATGCGCGGCACGTTGACGAAGCCCGCCGAGCAGCCGATCAGCGCGCCGCCCGGGAAGGTGAGCTTCGGGATCGACTGCAGTCCGCCCTCGTTGATGGCGCGCGATCCGTAGACCAGCCGCTTGCCGCCCTTGAGATACTTGGCGACCTCGGGATGGGTCTTGAAGCGCTGGAACTCGTCGAACGGCGAGAGATAAGGGTTCTCGTAGCTGAGATGCACCACGAGGCCGATGGCGACCAGGTTGTCGCCGAAATGGTACATGAACGAACCGCCCGAGCTGTTCGTCTCCGACAGCGGCCAGCCCTGCGAATGGACGACCAGGCCCTTGCGGAAGTTGGCGGGATCGACCTGCCACAGCTCCTTGATGCCGATGCCGAACTTCTGCGGATCGACTCCGTCGCGCAGGTCGAACTTGGCCATCAGCTGCTTGGCGAGCGAACCGCGCACGCCCTCGCCGATCAGCGTGTACTTGGCATGCAGCTCCATGCCCGGCGTGTAGCTGTCCTTGTGCGTGCCGTCCTTGGCGATGCCCATGTCGCCGGTGGCGACGCCCTTCACCGAGCCGTCCTCGTTGTAGAGGACCTCGGCGGCGGCGAAGCCGGGATAGATCTCGACGCCCAGCGCCTCGGCCTGCTGGCCGAGCCAGCGGCAGACCTCACCGAGGCTGACGATGTAGTTGCCGTGGTTATTCATCAGCCGCGGCAGCAGGAAGTTGGGGAAGCGGTAGGAGCCGCCCTTGGTGAAGAACAGGAACTGGTCGTCGGTGACCTGGGTCTCGAGCGGCGCGCCCTTTTCCTTCCAGTCGGGAATGAGCTCGTTGAGGCCGATCGGATCGACCACGGCGCCCGAGAGGATGTGGGCGCCCAGTTCCGAGCCCTTTTCCAGCACACAGACGGAGACTTCGTGGTTGCGCTCGGCGGCGAGCTGCTTCAGGCGGATCGCCGCCGACAGTCCGGCCGGACCGCCGCCCACGATCACCACGTCGTATTCCATCGCCTCGCGCGTCATGCTGTGTCGCCCTGCAATTCCAATTTCCCGATGGACGCGCGCCTGTCCGACGGCAATCCTCTGATTTAGATAGCGTGTCGGGGGCGGGATCGCCACCCGCTGAGAAGGGGATTTCCTGTGCCTGAGTTGAACGAAATCGAGAGCAAGATCTTCTCTGCACGGGATTTCAGGCTGGAAAGTGGCAAGATCCTTCCCGTCCTCGAACTGGCCTACGAGACCTACGGCGCCCTGTCGCCGGCCGGGGACAACGCGATCCTGGTCGTGCACGGCTACACCTCGTCCCATCACGCTGCAGGCAAGAATGCCGCCGGCAAGCACGGGCGCGGCGTGGCCGAGGGCGCGGCGGGCTGGTTCGACGGGCTGATCGGTCCGGGCAAGGCCATCGACACCGACCGCCATTTCGTCGTGTCGGTGAACGCCCTGGGCTCGGCGCACGGCAGTTCGGGCCCCAACAGCACGGATCCCGCGACCGGCAAGCCCTACGGCCCGACCTTTCCGGAAATCACGCTGCGCGACATGGTGGCCAGCCAGAAACTGCTGGTCGATTCGCTCGGACTTAAGAGCCTCGTCGCCGTGGTCGGCCCCTCGATGGGCGGCTTCCAGTCGTTCCAGTGGGCGGCGTCGTTTCCGGGCTTCATGAAGGGCATCGCCGCGTCGGTGACCGCGCCGCGCGCGCCTGGCCGCCTGGGCGGCCTCGAGGCGCTGCAGAAGCGTCTCGCCAGCGACCCGAACTGGAACGGCGGCTGGTACTACGAGAATGGCGGTATCCCCGGCACGATGGAGCAGATCCGCTACGAGACACTGCTGAACTACGGCCAGGGCGAAGCCGAGGCCAAGGTGGCGGCCAAGAGCTGGGCGAAGATCTACGACGGCCATTCGCTGGTCACCCTGCGCCGCGCGATCGACGGCTTCGACATCACCAAGCAATACGAGCAACTGAAGAAGACGAAGGTCCTCTACGTCATCTCGAAGACCGACAAGCTGTTCGACCTCACCGACTGTGCCGCCCATGCGCTCGACATGCGCAAGGCCGGAGTAGACCTGACCTATGTCGAGATGCCGTCGGACAAGGGCCACATGGCGAGCCACGCCGATGCGGCGATGTGGGCGCCGATCCTGGCCGCCTTCCTCAAGCAACTGACCTGATGGAAGCGGCGCTCAGCCCGCACGACGCCGCCGCGCTGCTGCGCTGGTACGTCGATCATGGCCTCTACGAGACGATCGGCGAGGAGGCGATCGACCGCTTCGCGCTGCCGCCGCCGGCGGCCATCGTCGCCACGCCTGCCCCCCCGACGCCCTCGCCCTCCGCCGCGCCGACGCCGATCCGGCCGCCCCTCGCCGCGCCGGCCGTGCGCGCGCCCGTGCCACTCGAATCGCCGCAGCTCGCGCTCGACGCCCGCGAAGCCGCCGCGCGCGCCACCACCATCGCCGAACTGGAAGAAGCCGTGCGCGCCTTTGAGGGCTGCGCCCTGAAGCGCACCGCCAAGAACACGGTGTTCGCCGACGGCGTCGCCGGCGCGCCGGTGATGATAGTCGGCGAAGCGCCGGGCGCCGACGAGGATCGCCTCGGCAAACCGTTCGCCGGCGTGAGCGGCCAGCTCATGGATCGCATGTTCT
>JAKFVZ010000573.1 GCA_021732965.1 Reyranella sp. | reverse complement strand
GCTGCTGGCCGCGCTGCTCCAACTGCGAGAGGCGTGGATCGTCCGGTGAAATACCTGCGCCCACCCGGGAGTATGAGCGAAGTACTGCTGGAGGCGCTGGTGCGCGCCGGCCTGGCATCCGCCACGGCCGCGATTCTGCCGGGATGGACCGAACGCTTCTGCGAGCGACATGGTCTTCCTCGGGGAGCGGTCGATCTCGATCATTACCGACGCGCCTCGGGAAAGGCATTCTCATCTCCGGTGGCCGCGACGCTGCATTACCTGACGATCGGCTCGGCGCAGGACTTTTCACCCCGAGCTGGCTTCTCGCCCGCTCGGTATCGACGCCTCAATCCGGATGTCGAACTCGCCGGTTACGAGCCTTTCGCTCACTGGCTCAGGTTCGGCCTGGAAGAAGGGCGGGGGGCGGATATCCCTCCGGATCCCGCGCCGGTGGAACTCGCGCGTCTCCTCTCGCACCGTCCGCCGGACGGCAGGCGGGCAAAGGTCGATGTCGTCATGCCCGTCTATGGCAGCCGCGCGCTTGCCTTGCAGGCGATCGACAGCGTGCTCGCGGCCGAGACGAGGGAGGCCTACGAACTGGTGATCGTGGATGATGCATCGCCCGACCCGGCTCTGCGCCGCGAACTGGAGGCGCTGGCCGGAGCGGGCCTGATCACCCTGCTCGTGAACGAGCGGAATCTCGGGTTCGTGGAATCCGTCAATCGCGGCTTTGCCGCCCATGCCGACCGCGATGTCGTCCTGCTCAATTCCGATACGAAGGTCTTTCGGGGCTGGCTCGACAGGTTGATGGCGGCCCTGCGGACGGAGCGGACCGCGACGGCGACACCGCTCTCCAATGCCGCCACCATTCTCAGCTACCCGGCCACGCTGTGCGACAACCGCCTCTTGCCGGATGCGCAGGTGGAGCAATGGGATGAACTCTGCGCGCGGGTCCACGAGCCGCCCGTCGAGATTCCCACGGGCGTCGGCTTCTGCGTGGCGGTCAGCAGGGCGTGCCTCGATCAGATCGGCGCCTTCGACGGCGAGCGCTTCGGCCGTGGGTATGGCGAGGAGAACGATTTCTGCCTGCGGGCTACGGCCGCGGGGTGGCGCCATGTGGCGGCAACTGGCCTTTTCGTCTGGCACCGGGGCGGGGCGTCATTCGGCAGCGAGCGCGAGGCGCTCATCGCCGCGGCCCAGGCCACCATCGAGAGGCTTCACCCGGGCTACGCCGAAACCGTGGGACAGTTCATCCGGCGGGATCCTCTTGCCGGTGCCAGGAGGGCGCTCGACGTGGCAAGGATAGGTCGTGATCCGCGCCCGAAGCGCCTCCGGCTGGGGATAACCGCAGCTCCGGCCCCGGCGGACATGCTGGAAATCGTCCTGACGCCCGACCTTCCGCCCCATCTGGGCCAGTATCGCCTCGTCCCGGTCGGCGCTGGCGGTTATCCCAACCTGCCACGCCTCGGCCCAGCGTCCTCCACGCCGGAGATGTCCATCCTTCTGCAATATCTGGGTGTCCGGGAGTGTTACGTCGGGCAGGACGCTCAGGGTAATCTCGAATGGCTGGCGCACCTCGAACAGGCCTGCCGGAGCAGTGGCATCGAATGGATATCACGGCCATGAGAGCAAAGTGTTGCCTCGGGGCAACAGTCCCGGACTTTGCGGCTGCCGGGGGCCAACTGCCTCCGGGCACGGCGCCCGGCTTGTGGTAAGGTTATCGTAATACCCTCTCGTTTTACCTTCAGTGCTGGGGAGAAATATGAAGAAAGCTGGTTTGGCTCTGCTCGGTCTGGGCATGCTGCTGCCGAATGTTGCCGGTGCGCAGGCGATCAACGCTCAGGAAGGCTTCTATATCGGTGCTGGCGGCGGTGCCGCCTGGTTCATCGGTTCGAATCCGAACACGACGACCTCGACCGGCTGGTCGGCCGGCGGCAAGCTCGGTTACGACTTCGTCGGCCCGCGCCTCGAGCTCGAAGCCGGCTACGGCGAGATCCCGACCTCGGCCAACATTCCGGGCACGGCCATCAATGGCAAGGTGGGCCAGCTCACCGTGATGGCAAACCTGCTGTATGACTTCATGCCGACGTCGATCATCACGCCGTATATCGGCGCCGGTGCCGGTATCGCGTTCGTCGACAGCAACGCGTCGCTGGGCAGCACGCAGTTCGCCTACCAGGCGATGCTGGGCGTCGCCTACAACGTGAGCGAACAGCTGCGCTTCATGGTCGAAGGCCGTTACGTCGGCACGACCAACCCCAGCGTCAACACGCCGATCGGCAATGTGACGTTCCAGAACCAGAACATCCTGGCGCTGGCGGGCGTGACCTACAAGTTCAACGCGCCGCCGCCGCCGCCGCCGCCGCAGGCTGCTCCGGTCGCGCCGCCGTCGTTCATGGTGTTCTTCGACTGGGATCGCGCCAACCTGTCGGCTCAGGCGCTCACCACGATCAAGCAGGCTGCCGGCGCGTACAAGACCAAGGGTAACGCCCGCATCACGGCGACGGGTCACACCGACACGTCGGGAGCGCCGGCCTACAACATGGCGCTGTCGCTGCGCCGTGCGAACGCCGTCAAGGACGCCCTGGTTCGCGAAGGCGTGCCGGCGACCGCGATCGCGGTGGTTGGCCGTGGCGAGCAGGGTCTGCTGGTTCAGACCGGCCCGAACGTCCGCGAGCCGCAGAACCGTCGCGTCGAGATCGTCATCCAGTAAGCTGGATACTCCGAGACAAGGAAGAGGCGGCCCTCACGGGCCGCCTTTTTTTTGTGGAAGACCTTTTTGTGGAAGACAAGGGCGGCGGTCTCATTGCTGCCCTTCCGCGCTTCTATAGTTCCACAGAAAAAAGGGGAGGTCGGACGCATCGTGGACGTTGTCAGATTCGATATCGACGGGCCGATACTCTTCACGCCGACGCGGCACGGGGACGACAGGGGATTCGTCTCGGAGACGTTCAGCGTCCGCCGCCTCGAAGAGCATACCGGCCCGCTTCGCGTCGTTCAGGACAATCACACCCTGTCGCGCTCGGCGGGCACCTTGCGCGGACTTCATTTTCAGGCACCGCCGATGGCGCAGGCCAAGCTCGTGCGCGTGGTTCGGGGCGCGGCCTATGACGTGGCTGTGGATATCAGGGTCGGTTCCCCGACCTACGGCCGTCACATCGGTGTCGAACTGAGCGCTTGGAACTGGCGGCAGTTCTGGATACCCGAGGGCTTCGCCCATGGTTTCTGTACCTTGGAACCTGACACTGAACTCGAATACAAGCTCACAAGCTATTACAGCCCCGAGCATGATCGCGGGATTGCCTGGAACGATCCCGATCTCGCGATCGCATGGCCGCTACGTGCGGGCGAGCCCCTGCTGTCACCGAAGGACAGCGCCCAGCCGGCTTTATCCACACTGCCGGCCTATTTTCAGTGGTCCACAATCCAGAAGTGATATGCTCGACGACAGGGGGCGTCTCCGGTTCTTCGGAACACGGGGCGGAGACGTCGGCCCAATCGCTTCATCTGTAGTGAGTGCGTGACCGCATGTCGTTGTCAAAGCTCGTCGTCCTGATCCTTGGCGCTTTCGCCCTGGCCGGATGTGCTCTTCCTTCAGCCGGTCCGACGAAGAGCCAAGTCGAGCGATCGAGCGATCCGACGCTCGATGTGTATCTCGTCAAGGTCACGCCGACGGTCGTGCGATCGCTTTCGCAATTCAAGACAGACGGCTTCCCGGGCTCCTTCCGCCTCCAGAACCATCGTCCGACCGTGGCGCTCCAACCGGGCGACGTCGTCGGCGTCAGCATCTACGAAGCCGGCGGCTCGCCGCTGTTCGGAAATTCGACGGGCGGCGCGACGACGCAGCTTCCCTCGACGGCGGCCCAGGGCACCAGCCTGCCCGGGCAGTTGATCGAGCCCGATGGCCAGATCCTGATTCCCTTCGTCGGCCGTGTCCGGGTCTCCGGCCGCACGCCGACGCAGGCCGCCGACGAGATCGCCCGACTGCTGGCGCCCGAGACTGTCAAGCCGCAGGTCCTCGTCACGGTCCTCAACAACAATTCCAACACCGTCTCGGTGGGGGGCGAGGTCAACAAGGCCGGTCTGGTTCCGCTGACCCTGCGCGGCGAGAGGCTGCTCGACGTCATCGCTCAGGCCGGTGGGCCGCGCTATCCGGCCTTCGAGACGGATGTGCGCGTCATGCGCGGCAACACGGTGGCATCGATCCCCCTGCAGCAGGTCCTGACCAGCCCGCCCGACAACATCGTCGCGAGGCCCAACGACACGGTCGTGCTCACCCGCAATCCCAAGACCTTCGTCGTTCTGGGAGCCGTTACCAAGGTGGCGCAGTACGGCATGGAGTCCGAACGGGTGACCCTGGCGGAGGGCATCGCCCGGGCCGGCGGCACCATGGACGCCTACGGTGATCTCTCGGGCATCTACCTCCTGCGCAACGAACCGTCGGCGCTGGCTCGCTCGATCATCGCCTCGGATACCGCGGCGGTCGATACCGCCTATGTGCAGACGGACGAGACCCGCAATATGTCGGGGCCGCAGACCCGCGTGATTTATCGCGTCGATCTCACGCAGACCAACGGTTACTTCTTCGCGCAGAACATCGTGCTGCGCGACAAGGACATCGTGCTGGTGGCCAATGCCGAGACCGCTCAGATCCAGAAGGCTCTGACTCTGCTGCGCGGCTTCACCGGCGCCTACTTCGACATCAGCCGCGGGGCGACCTATTACCTGCCGACGTCGCCGTAGCGGGTCCGAACTTCGGACAGGGCGTCCTGCCAGTGCGCCAGGACGACCCCATGCACATCGGACAGGCGGTCGTTGCAGAGGCGTGAATTCATCGGGCGGCGGGCGAGTTCGACGAAGCTGTCGGAGGCGACGGGCCGCACCGTGCAGCCCGTGTTCCGAAGGATCTCAGACGCGAAGCCCGCCCAGCTCGTCGCGCCGGCGCAGGTCATGTGGAACATGCCCCGGCCTTGGCGGCTGTCCCGCCATGCCAGAAGATTGCGTGCGACCTGCTCGATGCCGCGCGCCAGTTCAAAGACGGTAGTGGGCGATCCGAGACGGTCGGCGACCACCGGTATTTCCGCGCTGCCGCGACTTTTCTCCAGCACCTTGGTGAAGAAGTTGCGGCTGTAGGGTGAGTAGAGCCAGCTCGTTCGCAGGATCGCATGGTCGGCCGCGATTTCGGCGACGGCGGCCTCGCCCGACAGCTTCGAGCGGCCATACACGTTGAGCGGAGCGGTCGGGTCGGTTTCCCGATAGGGGCGATCACTTCCGCCGTCGAAGACATACTCGGTGGACAGGTGGACCAGTGGCACGCCGAGCGCCGCCGCCGACGCGGCAACCACGCGGGCGCCGTCATGGTTGACCTTGAAACAGGCTTCGGGTGTTCGCTCGGCGCCGTCGACATCGGTGAAGGCTGCGGTATTGACGATGACGTCGGGTCGCAGGGCGGACAATGGAGCGGCGATATCGCGAGCCGTCTCGAGGTCGAGGTCCGGGCGTCCCAGCCGCACAACCTCCAGGTCCGCTCCCGCACGTTCCGCGAGCGCGCGTGCGACCTGGCCGCTTCGGCCGATCACGATTATGCGCACGGGGCGGGTCCCGTCGCCGGTGTGTTCGCGGCGCGAGCGAGGGCGACGCCGCTCAGATCACGTCCCAGGTGAGCCACGCGTCGGCCTTGATGTCCCGGCGCGCGGTGCGGCCCACGACATGCTCGCGAAGATGAGGGGGTATGCCGTGGCCCGGACGCTTGTTGACCAGCATCTCGCGGCGGATCACCTCGCCGGCCTTGATGTCGGTTGCGGCATGAATGCTGCGACGGGCCTTGTCGGCCATTTCCTGTTCCTCGGGGCGCGGACCGTTCTTCACGCCGTCGCCCAGCGCCGCCTCGATCTCGCGGATCTTGCGCACCATCTCGCGCAGCTCTTCGGGCTGGCAGGCGAAGGAGTGGTCGGGGCCCGGCAGGTTGCGATCCAGCGTGAAGTGCTTCTCGATCATGCAGGCGCCCATCGCGACCGCGGCGCAGGCGACGTTGTCGCCGAGCGTGTGGTCGGAATAGCCCGTGATGACATTGAAGGCGTCGCGCATGGTGGCCATCGCCCGCAGGTTCGAAAGATGCGACGGCGCCGGGTAGATCGACGTGCATTGCAACAGGACGATGTCCTCGTTTCCGGCCGCCCTGCAGGTGTCGACGGCGCGCTGGATCTCCATCCAGTCGGCAAGACCGGTCGACAGGATCGTGGGCTTGCCCGTTTCCGCGACGACACGGACGAGGTCCAGGTCGGGCATGTCGAAAGAGGCGACCTTGTTGGCCGCCATGCCCAGCGCCGCCAATTCGGCGACAGCCTCATGGTCGCAGGGTGAACTCAGGAAGGTGACCCCGCGCTCCTCGCTGTGCTTCTTCAGCGCGCCGTGCCAGGAGCGGTCCAGTTCGAGCGAATGGATCAGCTCGTGGAGGTCCTTCTTGTCC
>JAKFVZ010000355.1 GCA_021732965.1 Reyranella sp. | reverse complement strand
GCTGCCGATGAACGAATACGTGCAGGAGAACCTGAACGCCGTGGGCTTCGATGCGACGTTCGAGGTCATGGAATGGAATGCGCTGGTGACCTTCGCTTTCCAGCCGGTGACGGGCGACAACGCCAAGAAGGCCGGCGTGAACGGCATCAACATCAGCCGCGCCACGGTCGATCCCTACTCGGCTTTCACGCGCCTGATGAACAGCAACTTCGTGCCGCCGGTCGGCGCCAACTGGGGCGTGCTGAAGGACGAGAAGCTCGATGCCATGATCAACAAGGCGCACACCAGCTTCGACAAGGCCGAGCAGACCAAGGCCCTGTCCGAGGTTCACACCTACATCGTCGACCAGTCCTACTGGGTCTGGATCGCGCACGACCTCAACCCGCGCGCCATGAGCCCCAAGGTGAAGGGCTTCGTGCAGGCGCAGAGCTGGTTCCAGGACCTGACGCCGGTCGAAATCAAGTAGCGCAACACGCATCAAAGAGAGGCGGGCCGCAATGCTCCTCTACGCCCTACGCCGCCTGATCTACCTCGTCCCTGTCGCCTTCGGCGTGTCGCTGCTCGTCTTCGCGCTGGTGCATCTCGCGCCGGGCGATCCGATCTCCGCGATCGTGCCGCCGGATGCGCCCAAGGAAGTGGTCGACAAGCTCAAGGAGTATTACGGCTTCGACAAGCCGCTGCCGGTGCAATACCTGCGCTGGCTCGGCGTGACGCTGACCGGCGATCTCGGCACGTCGATCGGCACCGGCCGGTCGGTGGCAACCGAGGTCGGCAGCGCCTTCGGCAACACGATCATCCTGGCGATCGCCGCCACGCTGTTCGCGTTCACGCTGGCGGTGATCCTGGGAACCTCCGCCGCCTATGCGAAGTCGCGCATCGTCGACCGGCTGGTGACGCTGATCTCGCTGATCGGCGTCAGCGTGCCCCACTTCTGGCTCGCCATCGTGCTGGTCATCATATTCGCGGTGGAACTGGGCGTGCTGCCGCCCATGGGCATCGGGCCGGAAAACTCCACCGGCTGGACGTTCGACCGGGCGCATCTCGCGCACATGGTGCTGCCGACCATCGCACTCTCCGTGATCCCGCTCGGCGTCGTCACCCGCACGGTGCGCTCGACCGTGAAGGAAACGCTCAGCATGGAGTTCGTGACGGCGCTGCAGGCCAAGGGCATGCGCGACAGCCGGATCCTGCTCCATGTGCTGAAGAACGCCGCGCCGACCTGCCTCGCCGTCATGGGCCTGCAGGCCGGCAACCTGATCGGCGGCTCCATCCTGATCGAGACGGTGTTCGCCTGGCCGGGCACCGGCTTCCTGCTGAACAGCGCCATCTTCCGCCGCGACCTGCCGATCCTGCAGGGCACCACACTCGTGCTCGCCGGCTTCTTCATGTTGCTCAACCTGACCGTGGACATCATCCAGACCATGGTTGATCCGCGCATCAAGCGAGGCTGATCCAATGGCCCTGCAAAGCCCTTCCCTCGATATCGGCGGCGCTGTTCTCGTGACGCCGAAGCCCACGGCCGGTGGTCGCGGCTACTGGCAATCGGTCGGCCGCCGGCTGCGGCGCGACCCGGTCACCCTGGTCTGCGCGGCGATCCTGATCCTGCTGGTACTGGCCTCGATCGCCGCGCCCTATCTCTACCTGGCGGATCCCTACAAGACCTCGATGATCCGCCGTCTCTATCCGCTCGGCTCGCCCAACCACTGGCTGGGCACCGACGAACTGGGACGCGACATGTTCGCCCGCCTGATCTACGGCGGCCGGCTGTCGCTGTTCATGGGCGTGACGCCTGTCGTCTGCGCGCTGCTGATCGGCGGCAGCCTCGGCATCCTCGCGGGCTTCGTCGGCGGCAAGACCAACATGGCGATCATGCGCATCATGGACGTGTTCTACGCCTTCCCGTCGGTGCTGCTGGCGATCTCGCTGTCGGGCGCGCTGGGCGCCGGCACCGAGAATACGCTGCTGTCGCTCACCCTGGTGTTCATTCCGCCGATCTGCCGCGTCTCCGAGAGCGTCACCACCCAGGTGCGCGGCTTCGACTTCGTCGACGCCGCCAAGGCGAGCGGTGCCTCGGCCTTCACCATCGTGCGCGTCCATGTGCTGGGCAACGTGCTGGGACCGATCCTTGTCTATGCGACGTCGCTGATCAGCGTGGCGATCATCCTGGCCGCGGGGCTCAGCTTCCTCGGTCTCGGCGTGAAGCCGCCGGAGCCGGAGTGGGGCCTGATGCTGAACACGCTGCGTCAGGCGATCTACGTCAATCCGGTCCTCGCGGCCCTGCCGGGCGTGATGATCTTCATCACCTCGATCTGCTTCAACCTGATGAGCGATGGCCTGCGGGCGGCCATGGATGTGAAGGCCTGACATGGACACGCTGCTTCCCATCCAGGACCGCGGCGGCCCCGCCCAGCCGCTCCTGCTCGCCACCGGCCTGCGCAAGCACTTCCCCGTCGCGGGCGGCCTGCTCGGCCGCACGACCAAGGTCGTGCGTGCCGTCGACGATCTCACCCTGTCGGTTGCCAAGGGCGAGACGCTGGGTGTCGTGGGCGAGTCCGGCTGCGGCAAGTCGACGGTGGCGCGGCTCCTCATCCGCCTCATCAAGCCGGACAAGGGCACGATGGTGCTCGACGGCGATCCGGTCGACGAGCCGCACGGCATCACCGTGAACGAACTGCGCCGCCAGGTGCAGATGGTGTTCCAGGATTCCTACGCCTCGCTCAACCCGCGCCTCACCATCGCCGAGACGCTGGCCTTTGCGCCGCGCGCCCACGGCCTGCCCGCGGCCGAAGCGCGCGAGCGCGTGCGCGACCTTTTGAGCAAGGTGGGCCTCGATCCGGCAAACTACGCCACGCGCTATCCGCACGAATTGTCGGGTGGCCAGCGCCAGAGGGTGAACATCGCGCGCGCGCTGGCGCTCCGGCCGCGCCTGATCATCCTCGACGAGGCGGTATCGGCACTCGACAAGTCGGTCGAGGCGCAGGTGCTGAACATGCTGGTCGACCTCAAGACCGAGCTCGACCTCACCTACGTCTTCATCAGCCACGATCTCAACGTCGTGCAGTATCTCAGCGACCGCGTGCTGGTCATGTATCTCGGCAAGATCGTCGAGCTGGGTCCGGTCGAGGCGATCTACGGCAATCCGCAGCATCCCTACACGCGCGCGCTGCTTTCGGCGCGGCCGTCGATGGACCCGCGCAAGCGGACCCACGAGGCGCCCATCCAGGGCGATCCGCCCAATCCGATCGATCCACCTTCGGGCTGCCGCTTCCGCACGCGCTGCCCGTTCGCCGAAGACGTCTGCGCCCGCCTCGAGCCGCCTCTGGCCGATGCCGGTGCCCAGGCCGTGGCCTGCCACATGCGCGTGGCCGGTTCAGGACATTCAAAGGCGGTGGCAGCATGACCGACCAGACCAACCTGCTGCAGGTCCGCGACCTCCACGTCACCTTCGTCACGCCGGACCGCACGGTGCACGCCGTCAACGGCGTCAGCTTCGATCTCGCGCGCGGCGAGACGCTCGGCATCCTGGGCGAATCGGGCTCAGGAAAAAGCGTCACCCTGCGCTCGATCCTGCGGCTCCATCCCGAGCATCGCACGCGCTGGTCTGGCAGCATCAAGCTGCAGGGCGACGAGGTCCTCGAGATGGGGCCCAAGGCGCTGTCCGATTTGCGTGGCCAGCGGGTCTCGATGATCTTCCAGGAGCCGGCGACGGCCTTCGATCCGGTCTTCACCATCGGCCAGCAGATCGCCGAAACGGTGCGCCGCCACACCGGCAAGAGCGAGGCCGAGGCCATGAAGCGGGCCAAGGACCTGCTGGAAATGGTGCGGATCCCCTCTCCGGCGCAACGGCTCAAGGCCTATCCGCACGAAATGTCGGGCGGCATGCGCCAGCGCGCCATGATCGCGCTCGCGCTCTCCTGCAACCCGACCCTGCTGCTGGCCGACGAGCCGACCACGGCGCTCGACGCCACGGTGCAGATCCAGGTGCTGCTGCTGATCCGCGAACTGCAGCGCGAGTTCAATCTCGGCGTCATCTTCGTGACGCACGATATCGGCGTGGCCGTCGAAGTCTCCGACAGGATCGGCGTCATGTATGCCGGAAAGCTGGTGGAGATGGCCCCGGTCGAGCGCATGGTTGACGCGCCGCAGCATCCCTACAGCCGCGGCCTGCTGGCCTCGACCGTCCATGACGGCATGCGCGGCCAGCGCCTCGAATCGATCCCGGGTGCGCCGCCCGATCTCGCGGAAGTCCCGTCCGGCTGCAGCTTCGCGCCGCGCTGCAAGTTCGTCCGCCCGGATTGCACCACGGCGATCCCGTCGCTGCGCGACGTCGAGGCCGCGCACGCGGTGCGTTGCGTGCTGGCGGCTTAGGGGCTTTATGAATCTCTTCCCCATTCAGATGGGGAAGTGCCCCGTCATACGGGGCGATGGGGTCATGAGCGTCGCGACTTATGACCCCTCCGTCGCCGTAAGACGGCGACACCTCCCCATTTGAATGGGGAGGAAGGCAATTCCTCCGTCGAGACGACGGATAGAGGGTCAGCCGCCGAACATCTCCTTCACCTTGCTGAAGAAGCCTTCGGATTCGGGGCTGGTCTTGCCGGCCTTCTCGAATTCCTTGAGCAGTTCCTTCTGCTTGGAGGTGAGGTTGGTGGGCGTCTCGACATTGATCTCGATGTACATGTCGCCGTGCTGGCTGGAGCGCATGATCGGCATGCCCTTGCCGCGCATGCGGAACTGGTGCCCGTTCTGTGCCCCGGCGGGAATGTTGACGCGGGCCATCTTGCCGTCGAGCGTCGGCACTTCGATGTTGCCGCCCAGCGTGGCCTGCACCATCGAGATCGGCACGCGGCAATGCACGTCGGCGCCCTCGCGCTCGAAGAGCTGGTGGCGGCGCACCGACAGAAAGACATAGAGATCGCCGGCCGGACCGCCGCGCGCACCGGCCTCGCCTTCGCCGCTGAGGCGAATGCGCGTGCCGTCCTCGACGCCGGCCGGGATGTTGACCTTGAGGGTCTTCTCGCGACGGACGCGGCCCTGGCCCGCGCAGCTCTTGCACGGCTTGTCGATCACCTGGCCCGCGCCGTGGCAGGTATGGCAGGCGCGTTCGACGGTGAAGAAGCCCTGCTGCGCCCGGACCCGGCCGCGACCCTGGCAGGTCGGACACTGGTGCGGCTTGGAGCCGGCCTCGGCGCCGCTGCCGTGGCAGACTTCGCAGGAGACCGAACTCGGCACGCGCACCGTGGCTTCGGTGCCGCCATAGGCCTGTTCGAGCGTGATCTCGAGATTGAAGCGCAGGTCCTGGCCGCGCATGTCGGCGCGTCCGCCGCGCCCGCGCTGGCCGCCGGCGCCGAACATCTCCTCGAAGATGTCGCCGAACACCGAACCGAAATCGAAACCCTGCCCGCCCTGGAACGGACCGCCCGGACCCGCGCCGCCCTCGAAGGCGGCGGCGCCGTAGCGGTCGTAGGCGGCACGCTTCTCCGGATCCTTCAGGATGTCGTAGGCGTGGTTGATTTCCTTGAACTTCCGTTCCGCTTCCTTGTCGCCCGGATTGCGGTCGGGATGGTGCTGCATGGCGAGCTTGCGGTACGCCTTCTTGATGTCGTCGGCACTGGTCGTGCGCTCTACGCCAAGCAGCTCGTAAAAGTCTTGCGACATAGCGGTCTACGCTGCCCCCACTGGCCCCTTACAAATCGGCCTCCCGCTTGCGCGGGAGGCCGTCGTCTCGTTCCGACGGTCGTCCTTCCTCAGGACCCCGTCTTCTTGTTCTTGTCGGTGACGTCCTCGAACTCGGCGTCTACGACCTTCTCGCCATTGGCGTCTGTCTCGCCGCCGCCGGGTGCGCCACCCGCGGCTCCTGCACCGGCCTGCGCCTCCGCCTGCTGGGCCTTGTACATGGCCTCGCCGAGCTTCATCGCCGCCTGGGTCAGGTCGTTGGTCTTGCCCTTGATCGCCTCGACGTCCTCGCCCGCCAGCGCGGTCTTGAGGCTCTCGAGCGCACCCTCGATTTCGGCCTTCTCGGCGGGGCTCACCTTCTCGCCGTACTCCGCCAGGTGCTTGGTCGTGGAGTGGACCAGCGCCTCGCCCTGGTTGCGGGCGTCGATCAGCTCGCGCTTCTTCTTGTCCTCCTCGGCATGCAGTTCGGCATCCTTCACCATCTTCTGGATGTCGGCCTCGCTGAGGCCGCCCGAAGCCTGGATGCGGATCTGCTGCTCCTTGCCGGTGGCCTTGTCCTTGGCCGAGACCTGCACGATGCCGTTGGCGTCGATGTCGAACGTGACCTCGACCTGCGGCACGCCGCGCGGCGCCGGCGGGATGCCGACCAGGTCGAACTGGCCCAGCATCTTGTTCTGGGCGGCGATCTCGCGCTCGCCCTGGAACACGCGGATGGTCACCGCGGTCTGGTTGTCGTCGGCCGTCGAGAAGGTCTGGCTCTTCTTGGTCGGGATCGTCGTGTTGCGCTCGATG
>JAKFVZ010000353.1 GCA_021732965.1 Reyranella sp. | reverse complement strand
TCGCTGCGCCTCCGATCTCCTCGACGCCGATCCGGATCGCGGCATTGCCGGTTGCCCCGGCGACGCGCTCGGCGAGATCGTCGCCATCGACCAGCACGACATCGGCGCCGAGCGCCTTCAACTCGCCGGCCAATTCGGCGCGGCGCACGATGTTGACGGTGCGCAGGCCGCGCTGGTGGGCCTGCACGATCAGCAGGCGGCCGACCGCCGAGTTGGCGACGTTCTGGATGACCCATTCGCCGGGCGCGAGATCGACGAAGTCCGACAACATGAGCCGCGCCGTCGGCGGGTTGATGCGCACCATCGCCGCCTGGCGCAGGTCGATCCCCGCGGGCAACGGGATGGCATCGTCGCCCTTCACGCGACGCTTCTGCGTCCAGTTCTCGCGCTGCAGGTTGATGACCAGGTCGCCCCTGGCGACGTGCTTCACGGCCGAGCCGACCGCGGTGACGCGCCCCACGCATTCGGCCCCGGGCGTGGCCGGCAGCGGCGGCTTCAGCCGGTAGCTACCCTTGCAGAACCACATGTCGGCGGGGTTGATGGGGAAGGCCAGCACGTCGAAGACGACTTCGTCGGCCGCCGGCTCCCCCACATCGGGAACGTCGGCGCAGCGCGCCACGTCCCACGGCGTCCCGTACCGATCGATCAGCACCTGCTTCATGCCGCGCCTCCGCCCGATGTCACGAGCACTTTGTTGGCCCATCGATTGCTTATATGGTTATTTGACAGGGGGTGAAATGCCGGATGGCGATCAAGGCATTCGATGAGATGAATTCGGGTACCGACGGCTCTGTCCGGGTACCCTATCGTGGCGTCGCCGACTGGCTGGCGCGTACCTCGCCCGAACGGGTGGCGGCCACGCGCGCCGAAGTCGATCTCTTCTATCGGCGGCACGGCATCACCTTCGGCGCCTATGGCGCGGCCGAAGGGGCCGAAACGACGATCCCCTTCGACATCATCCCGCGCGTCATCGCGTGGGACGAGTGGCAGTTCCTCCACAAGGGCCTGTCGCAGCGCGTGCGGGCGCTGAACGCCTTCCTGAGCGACGCCTACGGCCAGCGCGAGATCTGCCGTGCCGGCATCATCCCCGAAGAGCAGATCCTGATGAACGGCGAGTTCGTCGCCATGGCGCAGGGGCTGCAACTGCCGGGCGGCGTGCACGCCCACATCGCCGGCATCGATCTCGTTCGCGTCGGCGAAAAGGATTTCTACGTCCTCGAGGACAATGTCCGCACGCCGTCGGGCGTGTCCTACGTCCTCGAGAATCGCGAAGTCATGATGCGGCTGGCGCCCGAGCTGTTCGCCGCCAAGAGCGTCCTGCCCGTGGCCGACTACAGCGAGGAATTGCTGGCAACGCTGCGCTCCGTCTCGTTCAGCGACGGCCATGAGCCCAACGTCGTGCTGCTGACGCCCGGCCATTACAACAGCGCCTACTTCGAACACGCCTTCCTGGCCGACGAGATGGGCATCGAGTTGGTGAAGGGCTCCGACCTGTTCGTCGACGAGAGCCGCGTCTTCATGCGCACGCCGCGCGGACCGCAGCGGGTCGACGTGATCTACCGCCGCGTCGACGACGCTTTCCTCGATCCGCTGGCGATGCGGCCCGACTCGTTCCTCGGCGTCGCCGGCCTGCTGGGCGCGCTCCGCGCCGGCCGTGTCAACATCGTGAACGCTCTGGGCAATGGCGTGGCCGACGACAAGTCGACCTACACCTACGTGCCGGAGATGGTGCGTTTCTATCTCGGCGAGGAGCCGATCCTGCAGAACGTACCGACCTGGCGCTGCGACCGGGCCGACGACTACAAGTACGTGCTGGAGCATCTGTCCGAGATCGTGGTGAAGGAAATCCACGGATCGGGCGGCAAGGGCATGCTGGTCGGCCCGACGTCCAGCAAGGCCGAGATCGAGGAATTCCGCACGCTGCTGAAGGCTCGACCGGACAACTACATCGCCCAGCCGACGCTCTCGCTCTCCACCTGCCCGACCTTCGTGAACCAGGGCGTGGCGCCGAGGCACGTCGACCTGCGACCGTTCGTGCTCTCGGGCAAGAAGATCACCATCGTGCCGGGCGGCCTCACGCGCGTCGCCCTCAAGGAGGGATCGCTGGTGGTGAATTCGAGCCAGGGCGGCGGCACCAAGGACACCTGGGTGCTGGCGCCGGACCCATCAGACCCTCCCCATTCAAATGGGGAGGTGTCCGCGCCGCGGACGGAGGGGTCATGAGCCTCGTTGCCTCGAAACCTGTGACCCCTCCGGCCCTGCGGGCCACCTCCCCATTTGAATGGGGAGGAGGGTTCTCCTCATGCTGAGCAGTACCGCCAAGAATCTGTACTGGATGGGCCGCTACCTGCAGCGCGCCAAGTCGACGGCGCGGCTGATCGAGGCGACCCAGCGCATGGCCCTGCAGTCGCGCGGCGAGGAAGCCGCCGGCGTCGCGGCGATCTTCGGCATGGAGGACGAGTTCCGCCAGAGCCAGGCGCAGGGAAAGCGGCTCGCCAGCCTGATCGACTTCCTCGTCCTGGACGAGCACAACCCCTCCTCGATCGTGAACTCGATCAGCGCAGCGCGGCGCAACGCCCGCGAGGAACGCAACAACATCACGGTCGATGTCTGGGAGAGCCTGAACTCGTTGTGGCTGGAGCTCAGCGCCCGGCTGCGCGGTAACCGCGCCAACCTCGATCGCGGCGCGCTGATCGAGTCGGTGAAGAAGCAGGCGGTGATGATCTTTGGCGCCGCGCAGGTGACCTTGCTGCGCGACGAGGCCAACAACTTCCTGCAGCTCGGCGCCTTCCTCGAGCGGGCCGACAATACCGGCCGCATCCTCGACGTGAAATTCCACCTGCTGCGGCCCGACGGCGATCCCGGCGCCGAGGGCCTCGACTATTTCGCCTGGTCGGAGCTGCTGGCCTGCATCGGCGCCGTGCGCACCTATCGGCGCATCTACCGCAGCTCGCTCCATCCCAAGAAGGTCGCCGAGCTGATGATGCTGCGGCGCGACGTGCCGCGCTCCGTCCATCACTGCCTCTGGATGGTCGACCTCAACATGCGCGAGCTGGCCGAAGCCTACGGCACGCGCGGCGAGGCGGACCGGCTGGCGGGCGAGTTGCACGCGCGGCTGCGCTACGCCCGCATCGATCAGGTGTTCGACATCGGGCTGGCGAAGTTCCTGGGCGAGCTGCGCGGCGACATCGGCACGCTGTCGAACGAAATCGGCCGCCAGTTCCTCCTGGATTGAGCAGAATGATGCGCTTCTCCGTCCATCACGCCACGCGCTTCCAGTTCGACCAGCCGTCGGGCCATTCGATCCACGACGTGCGCCTCACGCCCATGCCGGCGGCGGCGCAACGCATCGTGTCGTGGCGCATCGAAGGCCCCGGCAAGCGGTCCGAATGGAAGGACGGCCATGGCAACCAGGTCACGACCTTCTCGGTCGCCCAGCGGCACGACAGCGTCGAGATCGTCGTTCAGGGGATCTACGAATACAGCGGCACCGACCAGTGGCTGCGCTACGCCGAGGAACCGACCCTGCCCGCGCCGTTCTGGCTGCGCAATTCGGGGCTCGCGCGCCATGACGAGAGCTTCGATCCGCTGATTGCGGGACTGGCCGTGCGTGCCGCCGAGCCGGCGCAGCGGGTCGCGGTGCTGCACGAGCTGATGGAGCGCATCTCCGAGCGCGTGGCCTACAAGACCGGGGCCTCGACCGTGGACACCACCGCCATCGAGGCGCTGACGCGCGGGGCCGGTGTGGCGCAGGACGAGGCGCACATCTTCATCGCCTGCTGCCGTCGCCTCGGCGTGCCGGCGCGCTACGTCAGCGGCTACCTTCGCAACGACGATCCCGAGCTGCGTGTCGGGCGCACCAGCCATTCCTGGGCGGAAGCCTGGGTCCCGGGCCTCGAATGGGTGGGCTTCGATCCCGCCAACAGCATCAGCCCGCGCGGTGACAGTTTGCGCGTGGCCGTCGGCCTCGACTATCGCGATGCAGCTCCGGTCAGCGGTCGCCGCGTCGGTTTCGGCGATGCCAGGATGACGGTCGAGGCCTCGGTCCGGCTGATCGACTAGGAGGCCGTCTCCCCGCCCCGCCTGTGGCGCCACAGGGCCGAGAGCAGCACGAACACGTGCCTCGCCTGAATGAGCGTGCCGATGGCGATAAGGACGACGGCGAGCGTCAGGAGAGAATATTCGTAGCCGACCGTGTTCACGATGCGGTCGGGCAGGCTGATCATCGCCACCGCGATTTCGGCGAACAGTCCCAGCACGAGCTGGGCGACCCCGTATTCGTGGCACATCTCGTCGATATGGACCTGCCATGCCTCGTCCGACCGGCCGGCCACGCCGAACCGCTTGCGGATCACCCCGCGCTCCTCCAGCGCCACGCCCCAGCCGATCATGATCAGCGCGATCGTCGAGGTGATCGTCACCGGCTCGTGGGTGTCGACATGCCGGTTAACGCTCTTCATGACATCGATGATCGTCAGCACCATCGGGATCAGGATCGCCACGTTCACCAGGGCGATGAAGGCCGGCGAGATCAGCGGCCGCAGCGGTACGAACAGGAACCTCATGTGACCTCTTTGCCCTAGCGGTGGTACGGCCCGCCTGACGATAAATACCAGCCTGTCGCCTTGCGGAAACCCCGCGTCGCGACTAGCTTCGCGCCGCTCTAAAAAATGCCTGAAGGAGGCATACTCGTCATGGCTCTCATCGCCGATCGTCTCAGCCGCATCAAGCCGTCTCCGACCAATGCCGCGCAGGGCAAGTTCCTGGAGATGAAAGCGGCGGGCAAAGACGTGATCGGCCTGGCCGCCGGCGAGCCCGACTTCCCGACGCCCGACCACATCAAGGAAGCCGCCTACAAGGCCATCCGCGAGAACGACACGAAGTACACCGCGGTTGCCGGCACGCCGGCGTTGCGCCAGGCGATCGTCGCCAAGATGAAGCGCGACCACGGCCTCGACTACAAGCCGTCGCAGACCGTCGTCACCTCGGGCGGCAAGCAGATCATCTTCAACGCCATGCTGGCGACGCTGAACCCCGGCGACGAGGTCATCGTTCCGGCACCGTACTGGGTCTCGTATCCCGAAATGGTGCTGTTCGGTGAAGGCACGCCGGTCATCGTGCAGTGCAAGGAAGAGAACGGCTTCAAGCTGACGCCGGAGGATCTCGACCGCGCCATCACGCCGAAGACCAAGTGGATCATCCTGAACTCGCCCAGCAACCCGACGGGCGCCGCCTATTCCAAGGCCGATCTCCGCGGCCTGTGCGACGTGCTGCTGAAGCATCCGCACGTCTACATCCTGACCGACGACATGTACGAGAAGCTCGTCTACGACGACTTCGTGTTCGCCACGCCGGCCGAGGTCGAGCCGCGCCTCTACGACCGCACGCTGACGATGAACGGCGTGTCGAAGGCCTACAACATGACGGGCTGGCGTATCGGCTACGCGGCCGGTCCGCAGGACCTGATCAACGCCATGATCACGGTGCAGTCGCAGAGCACCTCGAACGCCAGCTCGATCAGCCAGGCTGCCGCGGTGGCCGCGCTGAACGGCCCGACCGACTTCATTCCGAAGAACGTCGCCGTCTTCAAGCAGCGCCGCGACCTCGTCGTGTCGATGCTCAACCAGTCCAAGGGCATCAAGTGCCCGCGTCCCGAGGGCGCCTTCTACGTCTACCCGTCGGTCGCCGGCCTGATCGGCAAGAAGACGCCGGACGGCAAGGTCATCAAGGACGACACCGACTTCGTGAACTACCTGCTCGAGGCCGAAGGCCTCTCGGTGGTCCAGGGTTCGGCGTTTGGCCAGGGCCCGGCCTTCCGCATCTCCTACGCCACGGCGACGGAATTGCTCGAGGAAGCCGGCCGCCGCATCCAGCGCGCCTGCGCCGCGCTGTCGTAAGCACTACTGACCTAAATTCACCCCCGCCCGGTCGTTTGACTCGTCTGGGCGGGGGTGAAAGCATTTCCATGACAAGTGAGCTTCGCTCCGGCTGAACGTTCGGACGCGCTACCTCATCCGAGACTTCCGTCCGGAGCTTCTGCGCTTTTGCGAAGAAGGAGGACGTTGTCATGGCCGAGTTCAAGACGGAGACCATCACTGGCGGCAGACCAGGCAGCGGCGCGCATCGCGTGGTGGCGCTGTGCGGGCCGTATCTGTCGGGCAAGACCAGCCTGCTCGAAAGCATTCTCTACGCCACGGGAGCCATCGGCCGGCGCGGCTCGACCCGCGCAGGCACCTCCATAGGCGACGCGGCCGCCGAAGCGCGCAAGCGCGGCATGGGCACCGAGATCAACGTCGCGTCCGTCGACTATCTCGGCGACCAGTGGACCTTCCTCGACGTCCCGGGCTCGATCGAGTTCCAGAACGATGCCTTCGCGGCGCTGGCCGTATGCGACACCGCTGTCCTCGTCTGCGAACCCTCGCCCGAGCGCGTGATGGCGCTAACGACGCTCCTGAAGTTCATCGAGGACAGGCGCATC
>JAKFVZ010000791.1 GCA_021732965.1 Reyranella sp. | reverse complement strand
TCGACCACCACCTGGGTACCGAGCGCGGCGGAGAGCTTGGGGGCGAGGATGCGCGAGATCGTGTCGGCGGTGCCGCCGGGCGGGAAGGTGGCGATCAGCTTGATCGGCTGCTTGGTGGGCCAGCCGGGGCTCGCCTTGACGGCGGGCGCGGCCAGCGACGAGCCGAGGGCGGCGGCCGATCCGGCCAGGATGGTACGACGGGTCAGTTTCATGAAGCGCTCCAGTTTCCCCTCGCGCCAATGGCTGGCGCATTGTCCGAAACCCCTGCAATCGATATGCCAGCGCCAATCAGCCCTTGATTTGCCATAAGGGAGGTCGCAAATCCGGGCCGGGCAGGGAGAAGTGCGGATGATTCGGCGGGTAATTCTGGCGACGGTTTTCATGGGATGCGGTGCGGCGATCGTCCTGCCACCGGCTGTCCATGCTCAGGGATTGCCCAGTTCGCGGACGGAACTCGCCTATTCCTATGCCCCGCTGGTCAAGAAGGTCTCGCCGGCCGTGGTCAACATCTACACGACCACCACCGCCCGCGTGCAGCGTCGCCTGCCGTTCCCCTTTCCCGGCATGCCCCAGCAGGGCGGCGACCGGGTGCAGAATTCGCTGGGTTCCGGCGTGCTGGTCCGGCCCGACGGGCTGATCGTCACCAACGCGCATGTCGTCAAGGGAGCCGACGAGATCCGGGTCGTGCTGGCCGACCGCCGCGAGTTCGAGGCCAAGCTCATCACCCAGGACGAACGCTACGACCTGGCGTTGCTGCGCATCGAGGGGGCGGAGGAGAAGTTCCCGTTCCTCGAACTGCGCGATTCCGATTCGATCGAGGTCGGAGACGTCGTCCTGGCCATCGGCAATCCGTTCGGCCTGAACCAGACCGTCACCAGCGGCATCGTCTCGGCCGTGGCGCGCAGCGCCGGCGGCATCAACGATTCCAACTTCTTCCTTCAGACCGACGCGGCCATCAATCCGGGCAATTACGGCGGCGCGCTGGTGGCGCTCGATGGGCGTCTGATCGGCATCAACACGGCGATCTACTCGCAAACCGGCGGCTCGGTCGGCATCGGCTTTGCGACGCCTTCCAATATCGTCGAGCGGATGATTGCGACGGGCACGCAGGGCGGGCGCATCGTGCGGCCGTGGCTCGGAGTCAGCATGCAGCGCGTGACGCCCGATCTCGCGGCGGGCTTCGGCCTGTCGCGGCCGGCGGGGCTCGTGGTCAAGGAGGTCTTTCCCAACGGCCCCGGAGCGAGCGCGGGCCTGAAGCGAAACGACGTCATCGTCGGCATTCGCGAACAGGCGATCGACGACGAGGCGGCGCTGCGGTTCCGCCTCTCCACACTCAATGTCGACACGACCGTGCCGGTGAAGATCATGCGGGGCGGCAAGGAGCAGGTCGTGCAGCTGAAGCTCGCGGCGCCGCCCGAGGATCCGCCGCGTGACCTGTCGCAGCTCGACGGCCGCCAGCCGCTGTCGGGCGCCTCGGTCGTCAACATGTCGCCGGCGGTCGCGGAGGAGATGGGACTGGCCGAGTGGCGGCCGGGCATCGTCATCGTCGAAGTGAAGCCCGGCGCTTATGCCGGCCGTTTCGTGCGACCCGGCGACATGATCCTCGCGGTCAATGGCCAGGACGTGAAGACGGTTGCCGATCTTAAGAAGCGCGTGGCCAGCGGCATCAACAGCATCAGTGTCGGCCGCGACGGCGTGATCTTCCCCGTCCAGTTCCGCTGAGCCCGTAGGGAATCCGGGTCGTCGTGCCGGCCGAACTCTTCGCCTCGCTCGCCCCGACCCCGCTGGCCGAACGCCTGCGCCCGAAGACCTTGGGCGAAATCCTCGGTCAGGATCACCTGCTCGGGCCCGAAGGGCCGCTGGGCCGGATGCTCGACGCCCGCAAACTCGGCTCGCTGATCCTCTGGGGACCGCCGGGCTGTGGAAAGACCACGATCGCCCGCCTGCTCGCCGAGGCCGTGGACCTGCATTTCGAGCCGCTGTCCGCGGTCTTTTCCGGCGTGGCCGACCTGCGCCGCGTGTTCGAGGCCGCCCGCCAGCGCCGCAAGGACGGCAAGGGCACGCTGCTGTTCGTCGACGAGATCCATCGCTTCAACCGCGCCCAGCAGGACGGCTTCCTGCCCTATGTCGAGGACGGCACGGTGACGCTGATCGGCGCCACCACCGAGAATCCGTCCTTCGAGCTGAACGCCGCGCTCTTGTCGCGCTGCCAGGTGCTGGTGCTGCGCCGGCTCGACGACAATGCGCTGTCGGCGGTACTAGCGCGGGCTGAGGACGCGCTGGGCCGCAAGCTGCCGATCGACGAGACCGGCCGCCAGGCGCTGTTCGCGATGGCCGACGGCGACGGTCGATACATGATCGGGCTGGCCGAGCAGCTGTCACAGCTCAAGGACGAGGGACCGGTGCCGCCGTCGCGGCTGGCGACGCTGCTGCAGAAGCGCGCGCCGCTCTACGACAAGACGCAGGAGGCGCACTACAACCTGATCAGCGCGCTCCACAAGTCGCTGCGCGGGTCGGATGTCGACGCCGCCCTCTACTGGTTCGCGCGGATGCTCGACGGCGGCGAGGACCCCAAATACATCGCCCGCCGCCTGGTGCGCTTCGCCGTCGAGGATATCGGCATGGCCGATCCGCAGGCGCTGACGCAGACGCTGGCGGCGTGGGAGACCTTCGACCGGCTCGGTTCACCCGAAGGCGAACTGGCGATCGCGCAGGCCGTGATCTATCTCGGCACCGCGCCCAAATCGAATGCCGGCTACATGGCCTTCAGCGCCGCCAAGCGCGCCGCCAAGACCCACGGCTCGTTGACGCCGCCGATGCACATCCTGAACGCGCCCACGAAGCTCATGAAGGAGATCGGATACGGCAAGGGCTACGAGTACGACCACAATGCCGCCGACGGCTTCTCCGGCCAGAACTACTTCCCCGACGGAATGGCGCGCGAGGAGTTCTATCAGCCGGTCGAGCGCGGCTTCGAGCGCGAGATCGTGAAGCGCCTCGATTACTGGAAGAAGCTCAGGGACAAAAAACGCTGAAAGAATCAACGGAGCGCGCAACTCCAGTTGCGCTCAAGCTTCTTCGTCGAGCCAACACATGAGCGCCACTGGAGTGGCGCGCTCCAATAAGCCGCTTCGCCTCAGGGCTTCGCCATCGCGCGAACGACCCGCTTGTCGCGGCCATAGACGTCGTCGCGGAAGGTCGGCACGCCGTCGGCGTTGGCGCTGACCGTGCGATAGGTCACGTAGAGCGTGATCGGCTCCGGGAAGGTGTAGTGGGCCTGCTGGCCGGCGGCGATGACCTGCTGGACGCGCTCCTTGCTGAAGCCGTTCTTGCCGCTGAAGACCTTGTCGACGAAGTCGAGCGGGTTCTGCAGGCGGATGCAGCCATGGCTGAAGTTGCGACTGCCCTCGGTGAACAGCCAGCGGCTCGCCGTGTCGTGCATGTAGATCCCGTACTTGTTGTTGAACGGGAAGAAGATGTAGCCCAGCGCGTTCGACGCTCCCGAGTCCTGCCGGATCCGATACGGGAAAGCCTTGGGGTGGATCGAACTCCAGTCGATCGTGTTGGGATCGATCTCCTCGTCGTTGCTCCAGCTGGCGAAGATCTTGAAGCCGCTGCCGGACAGCGCGTTGGGATCGCGGCGCAGCATCGGCAGGTACTCCTCGCCGGCGATCGACGGCGGCACGGTCCAGTACGGATTGGTCTGGAAGCCGCGCATGGTCGACTGGATCTCGGGCGTCGGGTCCTTTGGCGTGCCGACGATGACCTGGCTCTGGAAGGCGACCTTGCCCTCGTTCACGAACATCATCGAGTAGTCGCCGGTGTTCACGTAGACGAAGCGACTGCCGAGATCCTCGGGCAGCCAGCGGCGACGCTCGAGGTTGGCGACGATCTGGTCGATGCGGTCGTCGATCGTGGTGTTGAGCGAGCGGACGGTCTTGGCGCCGATGACGCCGTCGACGGTCAGGCCCTTCATCTCCTGGTAGGCCTTCACGACGGCGACCAGCGGCTCGTCGTAGAGGTCGGCCACGGCGCCGGCCGGCGGCACGGTGAAATCGAGTTCGGCGAGACGCTTGCGCAGGGTCGGCACGCGGCTGTCGACCATGTTGGGCTTCAGCGCCGTGCCGTCGACCATCGGCGTGTAGGCGACCTTGCCGCGCTTTTCCCGCCACAGGGCCAGAGCCTTCTGCAGCGCGGGGTAGTCACCCTTGGGCGGCAGGGAGGCCAGATACGCGGCGAAATCGGGCGCATCGGCCGCGGCCTGCAGGAGGGCTGCCTTGTCGGCCGTGCGCTGGATGATGTCGATTTCCTTGTCGACCCGGTTGGCGCGGACGCGCCCGGTCGAGACATCGCTGGCATAGGCCACGAACGCGGCAGACAGCAGGGCTTCGGCGGCGGCAGGATCGGCGCCGGGGACCAACGCCTTCTCGACGTCGCCGATGCCATACCATTTGGGATCGAGCCCGTGGTCGCCGGCGGCGCGCAATGCCTTCAGCAGGGCCTCGGCGCGTGCCGTGGCAGCGCCCGACCCAGTCCACAAGACGCCCGAGGCGTAAGAGGACGAAACTCCCGAAAACGAGAGCGCGAACGCCAGGAAAGCGGCGAAAAAATTGAAGCGGATCACACCGGAGGTATAGCCGGAACCGACCGATTCGTCCATCAGCCGACGAAACCGTGAGCCGCCAGAAAGGTCAACAAATCGCCACTGGCGCGGGTTTTCAGCTCGACCGTGCCGCCGCCCGCCCGGGCGCCCCGGGTGACGCAATGGGCGCGAGCCCAGGCCTGGAAGTCGGGTTCATCGAGCGCCCGGTCGAGGCCTGGCACGAAATGGCGGCCGTCATCCTCGATCAGATTGCGACAGCACGCCCAGTTCTCGGCGTCCCTGATGTCGAAGACCGGCCCGACCGACTCCCAGCCATGATGGGCGCTGCCGTAGATCTTGACCTTGATCCGGCGGTTGCCGGCGGCCCGCATGCGTTCGGCATACTCGATGGCCAACTCGGCCGGCGTGTAGTCGTCCTTGGCGGCCAGCATGAAATACATCGGCCGTCCGTGGGTGGTCGGATCGCGATGCTGCGCCGTCGCACCTGGGCAGAGCGCGACATGCAGGTCGAACAGGTGCGGGAAGCCGCCGCGCCAGCGCTGCCGGACCGCGATGGCGGCGTTCAGTGTCGCCACACCGCCCTTGGAGACGCCCATGATGCCGATCCTGGCCGGATCGATCCGGGGATCGCCGCGGAGGAGGGCGAGGGCCGCGAAAGCGTCGCCCTCCATCTGGGCGGCCGAAACCAGGCTCTGGTCGGCGACGGTGCGCCGCACGCCGCGGCCCCGAAAGCTGTCGACGATCAGCGCGGCCACGCCGGCCTCGTTGAGAAGGTCGGCGTAGTAATGCTCGCGATGGCGCTGGACACCGGCGCTGCTGGTGAGGATGACCATGCAGGCGACCGGCCCCGGCCGCCGCTCCGGAATATGCAGGGTCGCGGAAATTCGTGCCGGCCGCGAGGCCGTCGGATGGTCGAACGTCAGCGTGTCGAAAGACACCGATTCCATGGACCCTGTGTAGCTTGTCCCGTAGGTTGTGCGCCATGAGCCAGAGCCCCGCCACTGGTGGTACCCGTCAGGTCCAGAACCGCGCCGTAACCGATGACGAGGCCGACATGCGCCTCGACCGCTGGTTCCAGCGCCACTTCCCCGAGCTGAGCCACGGCGCTCTGCAGAAGCTGCTGCGGACCGGCCAGGTCCGGATCGACGGTAAGCGGGCCGAGGGCAAGGACCGGGTCGAGCCGGGCCAGTCGATCCGCCTGCCGCCCGGCGTGTCGAACTCGCCGGCCCCCAAGCCGCGGCCGGCTTCGTCCGCCGCGGGGCCCACCATCTCCGACCGCGATGCCGCCGAGATCCAGAAGATGGTCATCCATCGCGACGACCATGTGATCGTTCTGAACAAGCCGCCGGGCCTTGCCGTGCAGGGTGGCAGCGGCACCGAGAAGCATATCGACGGCATGCTGGACGGGCTGCGCTTCGGGTTCGAGCAGCGGCCGAAGCTCGTCCACCGCCTCGACAAGGACACGAGCGGTCTGCTGCTGATCGCGCGCACCGGCCAGGCGGCCAAGCACCTGACCGCGTCATTCCGCGATCGCGAGACTGAGAAGCTCTACTGGGCGATCGTGGTCGGCGTGCCGGCCAAGAAGGAAGGCGCGATCAACCTGCCGCTGGCCAAGCGGCCGGGTGCCTTCGACCGCGAGCTGATGCAGGTCGACGAGGAGAACGGCCAGAAGGCGCTGACGCATTTCCGGGTGGTCGACAGCGCCAGCCGGCGCGCCGCGCTGCTGGCGCTATGGCCGCGCACCGGCCGCACCCATCAGCTTCGCGTCCATTGCACCGCCATCGGCTGCCCGATCCTGGGCGACCGCAAGTACGGCGGCGAGGAAGCGCTGCTGTCGACCATCGCCGACGCGCGCAAGCTCCATCTCCATGCCCGTCGCCTGACGCTGCCGCATCCTTCCGG
>JAKFVZ010000213.1 GCA_021732965.1 Reyranella sp. | reverse complement strand
TCTCGCGGCGCACCAGAATCACCTTCTCGCCCGCGCGGGCCTGCTTCTCGGCGGCATCGGCGGAAAACACGACCTTGCCCGAGGCGGCGCCCGGCGAGGCCGGCAATCCCTTGGCGATCACCTTGCGGGTGGCCTTCGGATCGAGCGTCGGATGCAGGAGCTGGTCCAGCGAGGCCGGCACGATGCGCGCCACGGCCTCGCGCTTGTCGATCAGGCCTTCGTCGACCATCTCGACCGCGATCTTGAGCGCGGCCTTGGCGGTGCGCTTTCCGTTGCGGGTCTGCAGCATGTAGAGCTTGCCGCGCTGCACGGTGAACTCGATGTCCTGCATGTCGCTGTAGTGCTTCTCGAGCCGCTGCCGCACGTCGGCCAACTGCTTGAACACTTCCGGCATGACTTCTTCCATGGCCGGCGCGTCGGACTTCTGCGCGAGCTTGCCCTGGATCGTGAGATGCTGCGGGGTGCGGATGCCCGCCACCACGTCCTCGCCCTGCGCGTTCACCAGATACTCGCCGTAGAACAGGTTGGTGCCGGTCGACGGGTCGCGCGTGAAGGCGACGCCGGTGGCGCAATCCTCGCCCATGTTGCCGAACACCATGGCCTGCACGTTGACCGCGGTGCCCCAGCTCTCGGGGATCGAGTGCAGGCGGCGGTAGGTGATGGCGCGCTGGTTCATCCACGATTCGAAGACGGCGCCGACGGCGCCCCAGAGCTGCTCACGCGGCTCCTGCGGGAACGGCTTGCCGGTGCGCTTCTCGACCAGCTTCTTGTATTCGCCGACCACGGACTTCCAGTCGTCGGCCTTGAGGTCGGTATCCATCTGGACGCCGAGATCCTCCTTCTTGATCTCGAGCGCTTCCTCGAAATAGTGATGCCCGACGTCGAGCACGACGTTGGAATACATCTGGATAAAGCGGCGATAGCTGTCCCAGGCGAAGCGCTCGTCGCCCGACGACTTTGCGAGACCCAACACCGTCTTGTCGTTGAGGCCGAGGTTCAGCACCGTGTCCATCATGCCCGGCATCGAGGCACGCGCCCCCGAGCGGACCGAGACCAGCAGCGGGTTCGCGGGATCCCCGAAGGTGGTGCCGACGATCTTCTCCACCGAGGCGAGCGCCTTCTCGACCTCGTCGTTCAGCTCCGGCGGATAGCTCTTCTTGTTGTCGTAGAAGTAGGTGCAGAGTTCGGTGGTGATGGTGAAGCCCGGCGGCACCGGCAGGCCGAGGCTCGACATCTCGGCCAGGTTGGCGCCCTTGCCGCCCAGCAGGTTGCGCATGTCGGCGCGGCCTTCGGCCTTGCCATCCCCGAAACTGTAGACCCACTTGGCCATGCTTAGCCCTCGATCTTTGAAAAGTCGGCCACCGAATCCATGGTAGCGCGAATCTGGTTGAGCAGTTTCAGCCTGTTCAGGCGAATCTCGGGCCTGTTCGTCACGTTGACCGTAACCTTGTCGAACAGGGCATCGATCGGCCCGCGCAGGCCTGCAAACGCAGCCATTGCACCCGCGAAATCCTCGGCGGCCAGGGCCGGCTTCACTTTGCGCGCGACCTCGTCCAAGGCGGAGGCAACGGATTTCTCCTCGGCTTGTTCCAGAAGTGCGGCATCGGGCGCACCGGCGATCCTGGCTGCCAGGCCCTTGTCCTTCTTCTCCTCGGCGCGGACGATGTTCGCCGCGCGGCCATAGGCCGTGAGCAGGTTCTTGCCCGCGTCGGTCCCCAGGAAAGCCTGCAGCGCCTCGACCCGGGCCAGCAGGCGGACGAGATCGTCCTCGCCGCCCAGCGACACGACCGCGTCCACCACGTCATGGCGCACGCCCTTTTCGCGCATCTGCACCTTGAGGCGCTCGGCGAAGAAGGACAGCAGGTCATCGGCCTTGAGGAAGGGCCGCAGCGGGAGCTGGAGCTTGTTCTCGACCACGATGCGGATCACGCCCAGCGCGGCGCGACGCAGCGCGAAGGGATCGCGCGAACCGGTCGGCTTCTCCCCGATCGACCAGAACGAGGTCAGCGCATCGAGCTTGTCGGCCAACGCGACCGCGATCGATACCGGCGCGGTCGGGCAGCGGTCGTTGGGACCGGCCGGCGCATAATGATCGCCGAGCGCATCGGCCACCGACGCCGGCAGCTTTTCGCCGAGCGCGTAGTAGCGGCCCATCACGCCCTGCAACTCGGGGAATTCGCCCACCATGCCGGTGACGAGGTCGGCCTTGCAGAGGCGCGCCGCCTGCTCGACGGCGGCGGCATCGGCGCCCGGAATGGACCTTGCGATCTCGCCGGCCAGCCTGACGATGCGCTCGACCCGCTCGGCCTGCGTGCCGAGCTTGGCGTGGAACACGATCTGCTTCAGGCCCGGCAAGCGGCTTTCCAACGTCGTCTTGCGGTCCTGATCCCAGAAGAACTTGGCGTCGGCCAGACGGCCACGCAGCACGCGCTCATTGCCGGCGACGATCGTCTTGCCGCCGTCGCGCGCGACGTTGTTGGCGACCACGACGAAGCGGTTGGCGAGCTTCCCGTCGGCGCCGGACGTCGTGAAGAAGCGCAGGTGCACCTTCATCGAGACGATCAGCACTTCCGGCGGCACGTCCATGAACTGCGCGTCGATGGCGCCCAGCATCGGCACCGGCCATTCGGTGAGCCCGGCCACTTCCTCGAGCAGGCCCTCGTCCTCGTTCAGCGTGACCTGCACGTCCGAACAAAGCTTGCGCGCGCCGTCGAGGATGATCGACTTGCGCTCGGCGGCGTCCAGCACAACATGCGCGGCGCGCAGCTTCTCCTGGTAGTCGGCGAAGCTCGAGACCTCGAACGTCCCCGTCGAGAGGAAGCGATGGCCGCGCGTCGTCGCGCCGAAGGCGATCGGCGCCATCTTCCCGCCCGGCGAGACCTCGCCCTTCAGCACCTTGCCGTCGAACAATGCGACGATGGACTGCAGCGGGCGCACCCACTGCATCGTGCTGCTGCCCCACTTCATCGACTTCGGCCAGGGCAAAGCCTTGAGGGCGCCGTCGATCACCGCGCCCAGCGCGTCGGCGGTCGGCCCGCCCTTCTTCGTGATGACGGCGAACCAGAACTCGCCCTTGCCGGTATCGCGCTTCTCCGCCTGGTCGAGCGAGGCGAGGCCGGCGCCCTTCAGGAAGCCCTGTACGGCCTGATCGGGCGCGCCGACGCGGGGACCGCGCTTCTCCTCGCTGACGTCGTCGCGCACGGCCGGAATGCCGTCAACCACCAGCGCGAGACGGCGCGGCGTCACGAAGGCCCGAGCCGTCTCGAAGCCAATGCCCGCCCCCTTCAGCCCGTCGCAGATCAGTCGCTTGAAGTCCTCCGCAGCCCGCGTCTGCATACGCGCGGGAATTTCCTCGGAGAGCAGTTCGAGAAGAAGCTCGGCCATCAAGTGCCTCCCCATTCAAATGGGGAGGTGTCGGCGTCATACGACGACGGAGGGGTCATAAGCGCAGCACCGAAGAGGATGACCCCTCCGGCGCTGCGCGCCACCTCCCCATTTGAATGGGGAGGAAAACTGAGGAAGCACATGCTCATCATCACGCTGCTGCCTTCTGCGTCGCCAGCCAGGTCTCGCAGCAGGCCTTGGCGAGTTCGCGGACGCGCAGGATGTAGCTCTGGCGCTCGGCGACGCTGATCACGCCGCGCGCGTCCAGCAGGTTGAAGGCGTGGCTGGCCTTGATGCACTGCTCGTAGGCCGGCAGCGGCAGCTTTTTCTCGACGAGTTGGCCGCATTCCGTCTCGGCGTCGGCGAAGTGACGGAACAGCATTCCGGTATCGGCGTGCTCGAAATTGTAGGCCGACTGCTCCCGCTCGTTCTGCAAGAACACGTCGCCATAGGTCAGCGGCACGTCGGAATCGGCGCGGTTGTACGGCAGGTAGTAGACCGACTTCTTGTCGAACAGGTACATGGCCAGCCGCTCGAGACCGTAGGTGATCTCGCCGGCGACGAGATCGACCTCGATGCCGCCCACCTGCTGGAAGTAGGTGAACTGCGTGATCTCCATGCCGTCGCACCATACTTCCCAGCCCAGCCCCCAGGCGCCGAGCGTCGGGCTCTCCCAGTCGTCCTCGACGAAGCGGATGTCGTGCAGGGTCGTGTCGATGCCGATCGCCTGGAGCGATCCCAGATAGCGTTCCAGGATGTCCGGCGGGGACGGCTTCAGGATCGCCTGGAACTGATAGTAGTGCTGCAGCCGCATCGGGTTCTCGCCGTAGCGGCCGTCACCGGGACGGCGCGACGGCTGCACATAGGCCGCGTACCAGGGCTTCGGACCGAGCGCGCGCAGGGTCGTCGCCGTGTGGAAGGTGCCGGCGCCCATCTCCATGTCGAAGGGCTGGAGGATCAGGCAGCCCTGGGCCGCCCAATAGTCCTGCAGGGTGAGGATGAGTTCTTGGAAGCACGTGGGCTTGCCGCGCGCTGCTGAGGGGTTCGACAACGGTATTCCCCGAAGCTCTAAAGGCCTTTTATTTCCGCAACTTATGGCCGTTTTTGCGGTGCGGCAAAATAGGTTCGACCCCTTGGCCGGTCAAGGCTGGCGGTGCGCTGCGGCCTTATGGCCGGGGACGGCCGCACTGGCCGCATTTCTCAGCAGAGGTCGAAATATAGGCACCGCAGCCCGCGCACTGGACCGTATCCTCGATCACGGCGGGCTTGCGGGGCGGAGGCGGCGCCTGCTGGGCGGTCTGCGGCGGAGGTGCTGCCGGCGGGCGCTGCGGCGGGTTCGCATTGCCCGTGAATCGGTCGAACAGACCCTTCCAGTGCCGGAAGGTCCGATACGCCCCGTAAACGGCGACGCCGAAAAGCAAGATTTTGAGCAGGAAACCCATGCGGCCATTTGAGGTTCCTGCGAAACCGGGTCAAGCGGGCTATAGGTGAACCCATGAGTGGAATGGAGAGCGAGCCGCTCGACCTGTTCGTGGTCGGCGGCGGTATCAACGGCGCGGGCATCGCCTGCGACGCGGCCGGACGGGCCCTCAGGGTCGGCCTCTGCGAAATGAACGATTTCGCCAGCGCCACCTCGTCCAAGGCGACGAAGTTGATCCATGGCGGGCTGCGCTACCTGGAAACCTACGAGTTTCGCCTGGTTCGGGAAGCCCTGCAGGAGCGCGAAGTGTTGCTGGCCAAGGCGCCGCACCTGTCGTGGCCGCTGCGCTTCGTGCTCCCGCACGAACCGCATCTGCGGCCGCGCTGGATGCTGCGGCTCGGCCTGTGGCTTTACGACCATCTCGACTGGCACATGACCCTGCCCAGGTCGATCGCCGTCGACCTGCCGGGCTCGCGGTTCGGGGCGGGCCTGAAAAGCAGCTTCCAGAAGGGCTTCGTCTATTCCGACGCCTGGGTGGACGACGCCCGGCTGGTGATCTCCAACCTGAAGTCGGCGCGCGAGATGGGCGCGAAGATCTATGCCCGTCATCGCTGCGTCTCCGCCCGCCGCAGCGAGGATGGCAAGCTCTGGAACATCGAACTCGCAGGCCCCGGCGGCATCCCCGTCCATCTGAAGGCGCGCGGCCTCGTCAATGCCGCGGGCCCGTGGGTGAAGCGCTTCCTCGACGAGGAAACCCAGATCAAGACCCCCAAGCGCGTGCGCCTGGTCAAGGGCAGCCACATCGTCGTGCCGCGCCTCTACGAGGGCGATCACGCCTTCATCCTGCAGAACAGCGACAAGCGCATCGTGTTCGTCATCCCCTACGAGCGTGAGTTCTCGCTGATCGGCACCACCGACATCGCCGTCGAGGAGGGCGAGCATCCGGTGTGCTCGCCCGAGGAAATCGTCTATCTCTGCGATCTCGCCAGCCACTACATGGCCAAGCCCGTGCGGCCCGAGGACGTCGTGTGGACCTATTCCGGGGTGCGTCCGCTGTTCGACGACGGCGACGACAACCCATCCAAAGTCACGCGCGACTACCATCTCGAAGTCGACGGCGCGCCCCAGGCCAAGGCGCCGATACTCTCGGTGTTCGGCGGCAAGATCACGACCTACCGGCGCCTGGCCGAGCACGCGCTGCGCGACCTGGAGCCCTATTTCCCGCGGATGGGCGGTCCCTGGACCGACGGCCGCGCCGTCTACGACGGCGAAATGGCCGACGCGCCGACCTTCGAGCAGGCTTTCGACAACTTCGTCGACGGCGCCGCCGCCAGCAGGCCGGCCCTGCCCCGCGACCTCGTGCGCATCCTGGCCCGCCGGCACGGTTCGGGGTTGGAGGACATGCTGGAAAACGTGAAGACCGTGGCCGATCTCGGCCGGCATTTCGGCGGGTCGCTCTACGAGGTCGAAGCGCGCCATCTGATCCGCGACGAATGGGCGGTCGAGGCCGAGGACATCCTTTGGCGGCGGACCAAGGAGGGTCTCCACATGACCCCGGGCGAACGCGAGGCGTTTGCCGTCTGGCTGGAAGAACAGCGGCCCAACTTTACATAACTTAACCTTCCGGCCGGGCACGCCCGAGCGCTCCCGTCCGTATCTCAGGAACAGCCCGATCAACGGTGAGGTTCCTGATGTAGCTCCGCTCCT
>JAKFVZ010000786.1 GCA_021732965.1 Reyranella sp. | reverse complement strand
GCCGACGGTGTGCTGCTGCACGGCCAGAACTGGGACTGGCGTTCGGAGTGCGCCGAGAACGGCGTCGTGCTGCGCATCCGCCGCGACGATGGGCCCGACATCCTGACCTTCACCGAAGCGGGCGGTCTTGCGCGCTCGGGTCTCAACTCGGCCGGCATTGGCCTCACCGCCAACGCGCTGGAATGCGAGCGCGACTATCAGCGCGGCGCCGGCGTGCCGCTGCCGTTCATCCGCCGCAAGGTGCTGGAGGCCAGCCACCTCGCACTGGCGGTACAGACGATCGTGTCGACGCCCAAGCCGGGCTCAAACCACATGGCGGTAAGCCATTGCGGCGGCGAGGCCTTCGGTTTCGAATGCGCACCCGACGAGACTTTCTGGATCGCGCCCGACCGCGGCCTCTACGTGCACGCCAATCACTGGATTTCCGATTCGGCCCGCGCCCGCGTGAAGGACACCGGCCTCGCCGAGACGCCGGACTCGATCTACCGCGACAAGCGCGTGCGCGACCAGCTTTCGCCCAAGCGCGGCGAACTCACGCTGGAGGATTTCCGCCAGGCCTTCTTCGACGATTGGGGCACGCCCTACTCGGTGTGCCGTCCGCCGCGCCTGAACTCGCGCGGTGTCTCGACCGCGACCACCGCGATGATCCTGATGCGCCCGGCCGAGGGCCATCTCGAAGCCTGCCCGATGCCGGCACTCAATCGCGAGTTCACGACCTACACGCTTACGCCCGATCGCCTCGCGCAGAAGCAGGCTGCGGAGTAACCCTGTCGTCCTGAGCGCAGCGAAGGACCTGACGCAACGGCCAAAGGACTCCGTAGCTGACGTGAGATCCTTCGCTGCGCTCAGGATGACAATCAGCCGCCCGGATACCAGGACGGGTTGCGCTTCTCGCGGAAGCTGGCGAGGCCTTCGGTGGCTTCGTCCTGCTGGCGGGTACGCGCGTGTTCGTCGATCAGGTCGCGCAGCTCGCCTTCGTCGATGAAGGCGCGCGCGGAAGCGAGCGAGCGGAGCTTGGTGGCTGTCGTCGCGCGCGGCGCGTTCATCAGGACGGACTCGACGATCTTCTCGCCGGCTTCCGTCAGGCCACCCGTTGGGCAGACTTCGTGGACGAGGCCAAGGCGGCGCGCTTCGTGGGCGCCGAAGCGCTCGCCGGTCAGCGCGTAGCGGCGGGTCTGGCGCAGGCCGATCGCCTGGCAGAGCTGCGGCAGGATGATGCCGGCCATCAGGCCCCAGCGCGTCTCGCTGATGGAGAAGAGCGCGTCCTCCTGCGCCACGACGACGTCGCAGGCCGCGGCAATGCCGGTGCCGCCGCCGAAGCAGCCACCCTGGATCAGCGCCAGCGTGGGCACCGGGCAGGTATCGAGCCGCTTCACCGCCTCGGCGGTGAGACGGCTTACCCTCTCGTTCTCCGCAGGCGATTGCTTGGCGACGCCGGTGATCCAGGAGAGATCGGCGCCGGCCTGGAAGTGCTTGCCGTTGCCCCGCAGCACGACGATGCGCAGCCCGCTCTCGGCTCCCAGCGAATCCATCGCATCGTGCAGTCCCTGGATGAGATCGCCGTTGTAGGCGTTGTTCACCTTTGGCCGGTTCAGCGTGACGGTGGCCACGCCGCGGCGATCGATCTCCCAGAGAACCGTATCGTTGGCCATCGCCCTACTCGACCTTCAGGTAGCTGTCCTTGAGCGCGATCTTGCCGTCCTTCACCTCGTAGAGGTCGATGCCGTATCGGTCGAACGGCTTGCCGGCATGGTCTATGCCGGTGGAGCGGAACGTTCCGAACAGCTTGTCGCCGGCGCGATGAATGCTCGCCTCGGAGAAACGGACCTCGCGATGCGCCGTGCTCTTGTCGGCGAAATGCGCGCGCAGGGCTTCCTTGCCCTTCAGCACGCGGCCGGTCGGACCACCGCCGGCATTGAGGCGCCATTCGAAGTCCTCGGTCACGCAGTCGGCGATCGCTTCGACATCGGCCTTGTTGAAGGCCTTGCCGAAGCGGCGGAACAGGTCGTCGATGGCGTCGGGCATTGGGTCCTCCCTGGTTTACTTGAGCAGCGAGCCGAAGCAGAGCGCGATATCGTTCTTCACGCTGGCATCGGTGACGAGCGAGAGATCGGAACGCGCCGTCTTGCAGTCGGTGGCCGTGACTTCGATCTCGCGCGCCGGCACGTCGCCGCGATAGCGAAGCTCGCGCGCGGCCGAACCGGCAGGATGAATCGTGAGCACGAGTTCCGGCGAGCCTTCGGGCAGGTCCTTCTTGTCGGGGGAGAATTCCTGCGTGGAAATATTGGCCTCGTGGCCGGCACCGCGCAGCGCATCGACGGCCTGGTCCAGTTCGGGCCGAACGACGTCCCGGCACTTGACCCAGAAGGCCTGCACGAAAAGATCCGTCTCGGCGTCCATCGTCTCTCCCTTACGGTTTGGCATCCTTGCTTGGGATCGAGCCTAGCACCTCCCACGGCGGCGGCGAGAATTTCTCGACGATGAAGTCGATGAAGGCCGTCACCTTGGGCGCGAGATGGCGGCGGTGCGGATAGACCGCATGGATCGGGATCGGCTGCTCGGCGCGGAACTCTTCCAGCAGCGAGACCAGCTCGCCGTTCTTGATGGCGGTCGCGACGGTGAGGCGGGTCAGGCGCACGATGCCGAGCCCCTGCAGCGCCAGCCGCATCTGCGCCTCGCCCTCGGTGACGGCGACGCGCCCGCCGACCTCGATTTCGCGCACCTCGCCGTCGATGCGGAACGGCCAGCGGTTGAGATAGGTGCGGTCGCGCGAAACAATGCAGTTGTGCCGGGTCAGTTCCTCGGGGCGCTGGGGCGTGCGGCGCTTCGCCAGATAGGCGGGCGAGGCACAGACCAGCCGCACGTCCTCGCCGATCTTGCGTGCCATGAAACTGGTGTCGGCCAGGCGCCCGATGCGGATGGCGATGTCTACACCCTCCTCGATCATGTCGACCACGCGGTCGGTCGGCATCAGTTCGAGGTGGAGCAGCGGATGGCGCTCCAGGAATTCCGAGATGACCGGCGCGAGCTGATGGGTGGAGAAGGCAAGCGACGTCGTGACTTTCAACAGCCCGTGCGGTGTGCCGCTCTGGCCGCTGATCTGGTTCTCCAGCGTCTCGATCTCGCCCACGATACGCCGGGCCGTGGCGTAGAAGGCTTCCCCCTCCTCGGTGAGATGGAGAGCCCGCGTCGTGCGCTGCAAAAGCCGGACGCCCAACCGGCTCTCCAGTCGGGTTACGAGCTTGCTGACGGCCGACGGGCTCAGCCCCAGGCTGGGCGCCGCGGCGGAAAAGCCTTTCGAATCAACGACCCGGACGAAAGCCGCCATCTCGCTCGCATGATCGATCATTGCGCCATTAATGAATAAAATTCACGAGTGTTCGTCATACACTCCGTATTAACCGGCAGGAAGAACGGAATTAGGTTCCTTTCATTCCTTTGGAGGTCCTTGCCATGTTTACGACGCCCTATCCCACCATCGCCGAACGTCAGGCTTTCGAGGCCCGCGCGCTGCGCATGCGGGGTGCCGCCGTCGCCGGTCTCATGCGCGGCCTGGTCCGCTGGGTCTCGGCAGCCGCCCGCTAAGGCGGCTATGGACGGGATCTGGGGCCAGTACGCCCGCTACAACCGGCTGGCCAACCAGACACTCTACGCGGCCTGCGCCGGGCTCTCCGGCGCGGAATATCGCCGCGACCTCGGCGCCTTCTTCGGCAGCGTCCACGGCACGCTGAACCATCTCCTGCTCGGCGACCGGATCTGGATGGCGCGGTTCGAGGGCGGCTCGCACGCCTCGACCAACCTGGGCGCGTCCCAGTTCGAGGCGTTCGAAACGCTCCGCGCCGAGCGCGAGCGTCTCGACCGCCACATGGAGCACTTCTTCGCGAACCTGCCCGAGGGCTTCGAGCGCGGCAGCGTGCGCTACGTCAACAATTCGGGCTTCGACACCGAGGATCCGTGGTCGGTGATCCTGCCGCATTTCTTCAATCACCAGACCCATCACCGCGCCCAGGTCCATACGCTGCTCTCGCAACTGGGCTACAAGCCGCCGGTGCTGGATCTGCATCGGGTGTTGAGACCCGATCCGACCTAAAGCCCTTTCATCGGAGCGCGCCACTCCAGTGGCGCAATCATGATCATGAGCGCCACTGGAGTGGCGCGCTCCAAGGCTATCGCTTCGTTTTGGGTGAGGGAGCGCCACCCGCGGCCTTCAGCAACACCGTCGCGGCCCCGCGCGCCGCCGCTGCAACCTTGGGATCACCGCGCACGACAGCCGCCGCAATGGCGCCGTCGATCAGCAGCTGGAGTTGCATCGACAGGGAATCCGCATCCTTGATCTCGAGTCGCTTCAGCAGATCCTCGAACCATGTCCGCCGCTGTTCCTTGAAGGCCAGCGCGATCTTGTTGGCGGCGTGGGCCGGCTCCTTCAGTTCGGCCACCGCGTTCACGAAGGGACAGCCGCGAAACACGCCGGTCGCGATGGTCCGCTCCAGCCGGTCGAAGGCGCCGAGGATCTGCTCCATCGGCGGCCGGTCCGACGGCGGCGCGGGCCGCAGCCGCCGCGAGAGGTAGGCGACGATCAGGTCGTCCTTTTACGGGAAGTTATTGTAGAGCGTGCGCTTGCTGATGCCGATCTCGGCCGCGATCGTGTCGACGCCGACGGCGCGGATACCCTGGCCGTAGAACAGCCGGTCCGCCGTATCGAGGATGCGCTCCTGCATCGCTGCCCTGCTGGCCGCTCTCGCCATGATGCCTTGACCCTCTTCCGGTGCCGACCTTAAGGTACACAGGTCTGTGTAATCAAGGTGGAGGCGCGCCGTGGCCATCCTAAAGGAATTGCGCCCGGTCATGCCGATCCTGATCGGGGCCTCGGTCATGCTGAGCCTCGGCATGGGCGTGCGCCAGAGTTTCGGCCTCGTCATGCAGCCGCTGACCCGCGACATCGCATTGACCGTCTCCGATTTCGCCCTGGCCATGTCGGTCCAGAACCTCGCCTGGGGCTTCCTGCAGCCGGTTGCGGGCGCGCTGGCGGTGCGGTGGGGTTTCCGGCCGGTCATGACGGCCGGGGCCGCGCTCTACGTGGCCGGGCTCGCCCTGTTCGCGATGGCCGGCGGCATGACCGGCGTGATGCTGGGCGGCGGCGTGCTGATCGGCGTGGCACTGGCTTGCACTGCCTCGGCGATCTCGCTCGCCGTCGGGGCCCGCGCCGTTCCGGCGAAGATGCGCAGCTTCGTTCTGGGCGCCATCACCGCCACCGGCTCTCTGGGCGCACTGCTGTCGGCGCCGCTCGGACAGATGCTCACCACCGAGCATGGCTGGCGTGCCGGGCTGCTGGGCTTCCTGGCTCTCACCGTGTTCATGCTGCCGGCCGCCTGGATTGCGGGCCGCGTCGATCGCCTCAGTCCGCCGACGCCCGCGACGGGCGACATCAGTGCCGCGTCGCCGCGCGTGGCGCTCGCGGCGGCACTGCGCAATCCATCGTTCATGGTGATGACGGCCGCCTACTTCGTCTGCGGCATGCAGCTTCTGTTCATCACCACACACCTGCCGTCCTATCTCGCGATCTGCGGAATGGATCCGTCGCTCAGCGCCGGCGCGCTGGGAGCCATCGCGCTGTTCAACGTGTTCGGCAGCCTCTTCTTCGGCTGGGCCGGCGGCCACTGGTCGAAGCTCGGCCTGCTGGGCGGCATCTACATCGCCCGCTCGATCGTGCTCGCCTGCTATTTCGTGATGCCGCCGACCCCGGCCAGCACGCTGGTCTTCGCCTCGGCCATGGGCTTCCTGTGGCTGGGCGTCGGCCCGCTGGTCGCTGGATCGGTGGTCGAGATGTTCGGCCTGCGCTGGCAGGCGATGATCCAGGGCGTCGCCTTCATGAGCCACCAGGTCGGCAGCTTCGTGGGCGCCCTGGGCGGCGGCCTGCTGTTCGACGCGCTGGGCTCCTACGACCTCGCCTGGCGCGTCGGCGTCGCGCTGGGCCTCACCGCCGGCCTGGTGCAGGTGACGTTCGCCCTGATGCGCCCGCCACCCGCGCCGACACCTATTCCGGCTTTAACTCCGGCTTGATGTCCTGCTTGCGCCACTTGAAGCGCAGCTCGGCCAGGCCGACGCTCAGCACGTAGAAGACCGGCGTGAAGATCAGGCCGAAAATCGTCACGCCGAGCATGCCGGAGAACACCGCGGTGCCCAGCGACTGGCGCATCTCCGCGCCGGCGCCGGTGCTGATTACCAGTGGCACCACGCCCAGGATGAAGGCCAGCGAGGTCATCAGGATGGGACGCAGCCGCGTCTTGGACGCGGTGACCGCCGCGTCGAAGCGGTTCATGCCCGCTTCGTGCGCCTGCTTGGCGAACTCCACGATCAGGATGGCGTTCTTGGCCGCGAGACCGACCAGCACCACCAGCCCGATCTCGACCAGGACATTGCGGTCGAGGCCGCGGATGTTCACGCCGATCATGGCCGCCAGGATGCACATCGGCACGATCATGATGACGGCCAGCGGCAGCAGCCAGCTCTCGTAGAGCGCCGCCAGCAGCAGGAAGACGAAC
>JAKFVZ010000773.1 GCA_021732965.1 Reyranella sp. | reverse complement strand
TCCAACCATTCCGCCTGCGACCAGTCCCGTGCCGGCCGGCGCCCAACGGCCGCAGACACACCCGGTCGCCGCCGCGCCCGCGCCGCAAGCGCCGGCCCCGACCGTGATGCCGCCCGCCGTTGGTGTTCCTCCCGCCGGCGCTCCGGCGGCCCCGGCCGTCACCGCGACGCCCGTCCCGCCGGTCGGATCGGGACGGCCCGATATCCTGCCCATTCCCACGCCGCTGCCGACGGCGGGCTATCCGATGTTCACCGGCTCAGGCGAGGGCCGCAGCCAGCTCATCCGCATGCGCGACATCAGGGGCACGGCCCTTCATCTCGAAGGTGCCGCCGCCGAGGCCGGCGTCACCTTCACGACCCGTCAGGACGATGCCTTCGTCGCGGCGCGCATAAGCCTGGTCTTCAGCTATTCCAACACGGTCGCCCGGGATGAGGGCGACCTCGCGGTCTTCCTCAACAACGAACCGATCGGGACGGTGCCGCTCGGCAAGTCGAGGGGACCCAAGGCGCGCGCCGAATTCACCTTCACGCCGGCGCTGCTGACGACAGACAACCGCCTGCAGTTCCGGTTCACGCTGAAGGGGCAGGGGGCGACCGCCTGCAAGGTCGATCGCGACAAGTCCATCTGGGTGAACATCGAGCCCGCGACGTTCATCTTCCTCAGCACGACGCGGCTGCCGCTGGCCGACGACCTCTCCTTCCTGCCGCGCCCTTTCGCCGACCCGAAGGATCCGCTGCCGCTCAGCATGCCGTTCGTCCTTCCGGCCAACCCCGAGCCGGGCGTGATCCAGGCGGCGGGTATGGTGGCCGGCTACTTCGGCCTGATCGCCGGGGCCAAGGGCGCTTCGTTTCCCGTCCAGTACACCGGACTGCCGGCGGGCAATGCCGTCGTGCTGGTCGCGGGCGGGCAATATCCTTCAGGCATTGCCACCATTCCCGGCCAGGGGCCTCGGGTCGCGGTGGTCGCCAATCCTTCCCAGGTCGACAGCAAGCTGCTGCTGATCGTTGGCGAGAACGCCGAGGAACTCCAGGCCGCCGCCGGGACGTTGGCCACGGCGCCGGCGAGACTGACCGGCGGCTGGTCGGCCGCCAGCGAACCCTTGCCGCCGCTGCGGCAGGCCTATGACGCGCCGAAATGGATCCCCAGCAATCGCCCGGTGCGGCTGGGTGAACTCGCCGACGGCGGCGCCCTGAACGGCCGCCGGCTGATCGACTCGCCGCAGATCTCCTTCCGCACCGCGCCCGACCTCTTCTTCGGCGCGCTGTCGGGCGGCACGATGTACCTGCACATCCGTCGCGCCGACGACAGCTGGATCGATGCCGGCAATTCGCGGGTCTTCGTCGACCTGAACCGGAAGGTCGTCGGCGAGATTCCCCTGGAGCCGAAGCTCAAGGTGCTATCGCGGCTGAAGGAATGGCTGTTCCCCGGCAAGGCCGACGACCGCGTGAGCCAGGTCCTGCTGCCGGGCTTCCAGCTTGCGAGCCAGAACCACCTCGACTTCATGTTCGAGTTGCGGGCCCGGGCGGATGCCGACTGCGAGATGCTCGACTGGAGCGATCGCACCGGAATAGACCCGAATTCGACCATCGACCTCAGCCGCGTCGCCCACTTCGCCGCCTTCCCGAACCTGGCGCTGTTCGCCAACGCGGGCTTTCCCTTCACCCGCTACGCCGATCTCTCCAGCACCGCGTTCGTGATGCCGGAGACCTCCGCGCCGGAGGAAGTCCAGGCGATGCTCAATCTGCTGGGCATGATGGCCGATTCCACGGGCGTGGCGCCGACCCGCTTCAAGGTGGCCGATGCCGCCCGCGTCGACGAGGTGGCCGACCGCGACCTGATCGTCATCGGGCTGCAGTCGTCCCAGCCGCTGCTGACGGAATGGGGCGCCAGCAATTCGGTGCAGATCACCAGCACCAGCGTCACGGCCGGACCGGGCCTCACGTTCCTGCAGCGCCAGCTCCAGCCGGTCGATCCCCGCGCACCCTACTATCGCGGGGCGGCACCCGAACTGGCCAAGGCCAATCTCGGCAAGCCCTATGCCTACCTCACGAGCTTCTGGTCGCCGCTGGACGCCGGCCGGCTGGTCGTCATGGTCGGCAGCACCCAGCCGGCCAACCTCGTCGAATTGAGCAACCAGCTCGGCGATCCTGAGCAGGTCGCCAACGTGCAGGGCGATTTCTATTATCTGTCAGGCGGTAAGGGCGAATTCTACACGTCCGGGATCAGGAAGTTCGTTGGTGGATTGCCAATCTGGTGGCGAATTCAATGGCTTGCAGGATCTTTCGAGCTTGCTGCATTCATTTGCGTGATTTGTGTTATATTGATTTTTGCAGTGACCATCGAGCGCTTCTCCGCGCACCGGGCGAACCGAATTCTCGTTCGGGGACTACCCAATCCACCAGCGGAAACTGTTTGAGTCCGGGGGCTTATGACGAGGACTGACCGATCCGAGCGAAGAAGCGCCCTGAAGAGCGTTCTCGCCAGCGCGGTCGTCGTTCTGGCCGCGTCCGAAGTGTCGGCCGCGCCGCCCGCCTCGGCCGATACCTCGACCTCTTCCTCGGTCTATGGCCTGCTGTTCGAGCAGGCGACGATGTGGCGCGAGCGCAATCGCCCCGACCTCGCCGCGCAGTCGCTGCGCAAGATCCTCGAGAGCCAGCCCGACAATACCGAGGCGCTGTTCCAGCTCGGCTCCATTGAACTGCAGAGCCAGCGCTTCGAGCAGGTGCGGGCCACGATCCAGCGGCTGCGCCAGATCGATCCCGGCGATGCCCGGGCGGCCGAACTGGAACGCGCGATGGCGATCGGTCAGACTGACGAGGTGGCCCTGGCCGAGGCCCGCCGTCTGGCCGCGGCAGGTGCCTACGATCGCGCGATCGCCGCCTATCAACGCGCCTTTCGCGGCGGCCCGCCGCCCTTCGACCTGGCGGTCGAGTATTACGAGACGCTGGCCGGGACGGGCACCGGCTGGGAAGATGCGCGCATCCGCCTCAAGGCGCTGGCCGAGCGCAGCTATGCGACGTCCCGCACCAAGTTCGCCTATGCCCGCGTCCTGACCTACAACGAGCAGACCCGGCGCGAAGGAATCGTATTGCTGGCTGAACTGGCCAGCGACCCCGCGGTCGGGCAGGCCTCGTTCGAGGCGATGCGCCAGGCCATGCTCTGGCTGACGGTCGGGCCGCAGGACAAGCCCTTCTTCGAATCCTATCTCAAGCGCTTCCCCGGCGACACGATGGTGCGCGACCGGCTCATCGATTCGCAGCGGCCGGTGCGACAGGATCCGCTCGGTGCGGCGCTCAACGAAGCCTATCGGCTCTCCGACCAGGGCCTGAACGACCAGGCGGTCGCGCGCTTCGAGGCCGTGCTGCAATCCGATCCCGGCAATGCGGACGCGGTGGCCGGCATCGGCATCGTGCGCCTGCGTCAGGAACGGTTTGCCGATGCGAAGGACCAGCTCGACAAGGCCATCAAGCTGGCGCCCAGCCGCGCCGCCGACTGGGCGCCGGCGCTCGAGTCGGCGAACTTCTGGCTGTCCTATCGCGACGCGGTCGCGCTGCGCGACCGGGGTGACTTCGCCCAGGCGGAGAGGATCGTCCGGCCGCTGGCCGATCACACCGGCACCGCCAAGGAACGCGGCATGGCGCAGGCCCTGATGGGTGATCTGCTCCGCCGCCAGGGCAAGGCGCGCGAGGCCGAAGGCTACTATCGCGACGCGCTGAACCGCGATCCGGGCAACAAGGAAGCGCAGGCCGGCCTCTATCAGGTCCTGACCGCGCAGGGCCGCGACACCCGAACCGAGCCGCTGCTCGCCAACCTCGATCCCTCGGTGCGCAATCGCATCCAGTCCGACGGCAGCCAGGAGGCGGCGCAGCGCCTGCGCACCCAGGCCGTCGGCCTCGAGCGTTCGCAGCCCGAGCGCGCGGAACAGCTTTTCCGCGAAGCCATGCGCCTGGATTCGTCCAGCCCATGGATCCGCTACGATTTCGCGAAGTTCCTGGTGAAGCGCGGGCGGGCCGCCGAAGGGCAGGCGCTGATCGACGAGCTGGTCGCCAGCGGTCGCCCGGAGAGCCTCTACGCGGCCGCCGTCTACTACTCCGAACAGCAGCGCACCGGCGAAGCCGTCGCCTTGCTCGACCGGATCCCGGTCAACCAGCGCTCGGCGCGGATGAACACGCTGCGCAATGACCTGCGCAATGCCGGCGACATCGACCAGCTCATCGCCGCGGCGAAAGCGGGCGACGCGGGCGCGCGCGCCACGCTGGCGGCGCGGGCCAATGCCGCGAATGCCACACCCGCGCAGCAGGCCAATGCGGCGCTGGCGCTGGCGAAGATCGGCGAACGCGCGCAGGCCATGGCCGTCGTGCGCCGGTTGCAGGTCCGCAACGACCTCAGCGCCGACACGCTGCGCACGATGTTCTACGCCGCGTCGGAAGCTGGTCAGGACGGCGAGGCCAACGCGCTGCTGGCGCGCATCTCCAGGAACACCGGCGGCCGGGACGTGGCGGGCCTGCAGGAATCGCTGGCGATCCAGCAGTCCGACCGGCTGCGCCAGCAGAAGAACCTGACGGCGGCCTACGACGTCTTGCTGCCCTACGTGTCCGGCCCGTCGCCCAGCGTCGGCGCGCGGTTGGCGCTGGCGCGGGTCTACAAGGATTCGGGATTCAGCGAGCAGGCGATCCAGGTGCTAGACGGCATCATGGTGTCGTCGCCGGCCGATCCCGATACGTTGCAGCAGGCCGTGAACGTCGCCATCGATCTCAAGCGCTACGAGCGGGCGGACGTCTGGCTGGCCGAGGCGCTGCGCCTGCAGCCGCAGAATCCGCGCCTCTACATGGTCCAGGCCCGCCTGCTGCGCGCGCGCGGCGACACGACGGGCGCCAAGCGCGCCCTCGAAACCGCCCAGCAACTCAATCGCGGCCTGGGACAGAGCGAGTTCGTTCCGGTTCCTGGGCCCGCGTCGACCGGCGGCGCGCCCGTCCAGCGCGCGGCGGCAGAGCCGTCCCGCGGCAGCGGCACCGTCCCCAGTTCAGGCGCGACCACGCCCGGGCGCACGCCGGAAGTGGCGGCGCTTCGACCCGTCGGAAAGAGCGACGACGCCGCGCTGATGGCCGAGTTCGAACGGCGCGTTGCCGAGAAGAAGTCTTCGCCCACGGCCACCGATGGCGCGCCCGGCCGGTCCGATGTCATGTCGCTCGACCGTCCGTCGCTGGCGACGCCGGCCGTGCTGACGGCACAGGCGGGGCCAGTCCGCGCCGCGCCCATCCAGGTCGCGCAGAGCAATCCGCTGGTGCCCCTGCGCCGGCCGGGCGGGGAGAGCAGCGCGAGCGCCTCGGTGACCGCCATGACGCCACCTCCGTTGCCGGGGACTCCGGGCGCGCCGTCCGGCTCGATGGGCGACACCGATCCGCTCAGCCGCGAGATCGACCGTGAACTCAATTCCCTCAAGAAGCAGACGGCGATCATCGTCGACGGCGGACTGGGCTTCCGCGGCCGGTCCGGCGAATCGGGCCTCGGCCGCGTCAACGAACTCAATGTGCCGGTCAAGGCCCGCATTCCCGTCGGCAATGCGGCCCTCGTGCCGACGGTCATGCCGGTCACGCTCGACGCCGGAACGATCGCGGCCGACCCGTCGACTCTCGCTCGCTACGGGGCGAACTCGATCGTCGGCCTGGCCGGTGTCATTCAACCCAACAACGCGCGGGCCACCGGCATCGCCTTCGGTATGGGCCTCGATTGGGGCCGCCTCACCGCGGATGTCGGCAGCACGCCGCTCGGCTTCCCGATCACCAATATCGTCGGCGGCCTCGCCTGGAACCAGCCGCTGGGCGACAAGATGAACATGAAACTCGAGGCGTCGCGCCGGGCGGTCACGGATTCGGTCCTTTCCTATGCGGGTGTGACCGATCCCATCACCGGCACGACCTGGGGCGGCGTGATCCGCAACGGCGGCGAAGCGATCGTGAGCTACGACGACCAGACGCTCGGCATCTATACGAAGTTCGCCTACGGCTACTACACGGGCAACAACGTCCCGACCAACCAGTCCTACGAGTTCACCTCGGGTGCCTACTTTCGCCCCGTCAAGGACGAGAACCAGGAACTCAAGGTCGGAATCTCGGCCACCTATCTCAGCTACAACCAGAACCTCAGCTATTTCACGTTCGGTCAGGGTGGCTACTTCAGCCCGCAGAGCTTCTACAGCCTGACGTTCCCCGTCGACTGGACGGAGACGTCGGGCAAGTTCACCTACAGTGCGGGCGCCACACTGGGCGTGCAGAGCATCCAGCAGAGTTCCGCGCTTTTCTTCCCGAACAATTACTATTTGCAGAACGCTGCAAACATACTGGCCTCGAGCGGAGCCATTGCGATCGCGCCGATTTTCCCGTCGCAGAGCAACACAGGCATCGCCTTCGGCCTGCGGCTGGGCTTCGAATACGCAGCCACCGACCGGACGTCGATCGGCGCCAAGGCCAATTTCGACAATGCATACCAGTACGATCAGGGCACAATTCTGCTATTCCTGAAAAGCTCGTTCAACTAGGTCGCCCT
>JAKFVZ010000115.1 GCA_021732965.1 Reyranella sp. | reverse complement strand
AGACCGCCGGCGCCGCATGTCGCCTTCACGGGCACGAAGTAGGGCGCCTTCTTGTGGACGCGGGCCCAGCCTTCCTTGTCGGTGGCCGGCATCGGCGGAAACATGATGCCGCGTGGGGAATTGTCCGCCTCCTTCGACTGGCCCGAGATCGTCGAGGTCAGGACGGCGTCGACCTCGTTGTTGATGAGGCCCTTCCACATGGCGTTGTTCGAGGAGAACTGAACCGGTGTCATGTCCTTCTCGGTCAGGCCGCCGAAGGCGATCAGGGCGATGACACCCTGGGTCAGGGCCGGCGAACCGACCACGATGCCGAGGCGCTTGCCCTTGAGGTCCTTGACCTCCTTGACGCCGGTGTCCTTGGCCACGGCCAGGCCGAGCCCGTTGCACGCCGTTGCCGCCATGATCAGGCGGGTCGCCTGCGGTCCCCAGCTCCTGGTTCCGAACTCGAAAACGCCCTCCTGCGCGAAGTAGGTGCCGATCCCCATCTGCGAGATGACGGCGCGGTTCGCCTTCACCGGCGACAGGCGTCCGGTGTCGTTGCCCGACGGCAGGACGCGGACGTCGGTTCCGAGCACGTTCTTGAACTGCTGGCCGATCGCGACCGCGATGTTGAAGCCGGAAGAGCCGGTATCGTAGGCGGTCCAGGACATCTCTTTCGGAATGGCCTGGCCGAAAGCCGGGAAAGCGACGAGCAACGCCAATGCGGCGCCCGTTGCGACGGTGCGTCGATACATGAAGTCCTCCCTGGATACGGCGTCTTGTTTTTGTGACGTCCGATTGCAGGCATGTTGCCGGGTCGGTAGTCGCTATTCAACCAACATTCCCGGGATGACCCCTTCAAAGGGGAATATACCCATCGCCTCTGCAAAGGTCCGGAAGAAGTCGTGGGTGACCCACGCCGCTTTGCCGGCACTGCTTCGATACTGGCATTTCATCTGCAAATTAGGGGTCGACTTATCCCGCCTCGTTCCCAGCGCAACGTGGTGTACGGTGTCCTGCGCAACAGCGGATGGGGTGAACGTTGTCGTCTTATCCGTTCCTCGGGCTTCGCGGTCTGATCGTCTTGTGCATGATGGTGATCGCGCTTCTGCCTTCGGTGATCGTTCTGCCGATGCTGGCGAACCTGTCGCGCTCTATCACCCAAAGACAGGCTACCGCGACATTGCAGACCACCGCGGAGGCGGTGTCAGCACAGCTGTCGCGCGGTCTGCTCGACCAGTGGAACGAAGTGAAGCGGCTGGCCGAATTCGCGGCACAGGGCGATTCGCGCGAAACGATGCGCTTGAGGCTCGACACCGTTGTCGCGACGGACCAGCAGTATGCGTGGCTTGGGCTGGCGAATCCGGCAGGTACCGTTCTCGTCGCCTCGGGGGGCGTGCTCGACGGTGTCTCCGTATCCGAGCGCCCGTGGTTCAAGGCCGGTCTGACCGGAGCCTTCGCGGGTGACGTTCACGACGCCCTTCTGTTGCAAAAGTTCGTGGCTCCCAATGCGAAGGAGCCTCTTCGCCTGATCGACTTTGCCCTCCCGGTAAAGCGCGCCGACGGAGTACCGATCGGAGTGCTCGGCGCGCACGTGCGCTGGGAGGCAGTCCGCGAGATGTTCCGCGTGCCGCGAGCGGGGGGGTCAATCGAGTTGCTTCTGCTCTCGGCAGAAGGAACGGTTCTGGTCGGTCCGCCGCCGCTTGAGGGAAAGAAGTTGCCGGTGTCCTTCGCCCTTGCCGCAGGCCAGGGGATCGGACGTTCCGGCGTGGAAACCTGGCCCGATGGCCGGACCTATCTCACGAGCGTCCTGCCGGAGGTCGGAAGCGGCGACATTCCGAGCTTCGGCTGGAGTCTTGTGGCGCGCCAGCCAACGGAAGTAGCACTCGTCGACACCTACGCCGCTGCCTCCCGCATGCTGCCAATCATTGCACTCTCCGGCGTTCTCATAATTGCCGTCAGCGTAGGCTTCGCCTGGTGGGTGGCACGGCCACTGTCGCGTCTGGCAACTGCCGCGGACCAGCTGAGCCAGGGAACCACCGAAGCGCCTGTTCCACATGAACGGTCCTATCGGGAAGTGGCCATTCTTTCGGATGCGCTTGCCCGCCTCGATACGAGGACTTCAGGTACGGCAGGCAAGCGATGAACCGGCGAGTCCTGCGGTTCGTAATCGGCGCAGTCATCATCGTCGTTGCGCTGTTCGTGATTGTCGGCGAGCAGATGGCCGGCGTCAGCTCGAATGCGGTCGTAAACGCCCAGGTATTGATACTCCGGGCGCCGATCGACGGGGAAGTGAATCTCCAGGTCAAGGCACTGGGCACTCGCGTGACGCCGAATCAACCCCTTGCCACCTTGAGCGACCCGCGCCCGGATGATCTTCGTCTTGTCGATCTTCAACGGGAACTTCGCCGCGTCGGCATCGATCTCGAACGCCTGCAGGCGCTGGTGCAGCAGCTTCAGCCCCTGCGCGAGGCCTTTGCAAAGCAGGCTGCCGACTACGCAAAGGGCCGCGTCAGCCAGCTCGAAACGCGCCTTGGCGAAGCCAACGCCACCCTCGATGCAGTTCAGGCGCGCCTGCGCGACTCGGAGGCCTCTTTCCGCCGCGCCTCTGAACTGGGTCGCACGGGGACCGTGAGTGGCGCCGAACAGTCCCGTACGCGGGCCGCCTTCGAAGTGTCGGGACAGGATGTCGAGGCCGCGCGGCATCGCATCGAGTACCTCAAGATCGAGCTGGCTGCGGCCCGCAACGGAACGTTCCTCGGCGATTCCTATAACGATACGCCCTATTCGCAGCAGCGACTGCGCGAGACCGAACAGAAGCTGAGTGAACTCGAGACCGAGATCCGGGAGCGGACCGAGCGCGTGAAGGTCCTGACGGAGCAAGTGGCGGAGGAACGCGTGCGTGCGGGCCGCTTCCGCGAGGCGCGCATTCTGTCGCCAACCACGGGTATCCTCTGGGAGCTGATGTCCGGTGGCGGCGAGTATGTCCGGCGAGCGCAGGACGTGATGCGGATCGTCGATTGCACCACCACGATCGTCACGGCGAGTGTGCGGGAGTCGCTGTATAACCGCCTGCAGGTCGGCGATGCCGTGCAGTTCAGGCTGTTGGGCGACACGCAGGTCTACGATGGCGTGATCGCGCGTCTGGCCGGCTCCGGAGCGCAGACGATCTATCGCAGCCTGGCGATTGGCCCGAGCCAGGAGCATCTCAAGCGCTTCGATGTGGCGATATCCTCGCCAGCCCTGGCCTCCGATCCGAAGACGAACTGCGCCGTCGGCCGGACGGGCAGGGTGGTCTTCTCGTCCCGGCCGCTCGACTTCTGGCGGAGGCTGCTGGCCGAAATCGGACTTGGGTGACGATGAGGCGCCGCCGTGTTCGCCCTTGATGATATCGTTGTCAGCCTCGGCCCCGCGCTGCTGGCGCTCGGGGTCGCGATGGCGGTGCTACCGATGTTCCGGCCGCATACCCAGCCGGTACGCATGCTCGTCTTCGCTACGGTGATTCTGCTGGGATGGCGCTACATCGTCTGGCGTTTCGACGAAACCATCCCGGAATTCGATTTTTCGATCGACGCGTGGGTCGCGTGGCTGTTCTTCGCGCTCGAAGCGATGACGCTGGTCTCGAGCACCATATCCGCGGTCATCATGTCTCGGACATTGGACCGTCGCCGCGAGGCCGATGCCCACTTGTCCTGGTGGGGAAAGGCCGCGCCACCGCGCGTCGACATCCTGATTGCAACCTACAACGAGGAAGCGTCGATCCTGGAGCGCACGATTGTCGGTGCAATGGCGTCGAACTATCCAGCGCTGCGGGTCCGCGTGCTCGACGACAAGCGCCGGCCCTGGCTGCGCGAGATGTGCGAGCGGCTGGGCGTTCACTATCATACGCGGCCGGACAACAACCACGCCAAAGCCGGCAATATAAACGCCTGCCTGGCGACGCTTAGAGCGCTGCCCGATCCGCCGGACTTCATCTCCATTCTCGACGCCGACTTCGTTCCCCACGTGGACTTTGTCCCGCGGGCGCTTGCTCTTTTTCACGATCCGACCGTGGGATTGGTCCAGACACCGCAGCATTTCTTCAATCCGGATCCGATCCAGCACAACCTCGGCATAGACAAGTCATATCCCGACGAGCAACGCTTTTTCTTCGACCACCTTCAGGCCTGTCGCGATGCCTGGGGGATCGCATTCTGCTGTGGCACGTCTTCGATGATGCGATGGAAGGGCATCGAGGCCATAGGCGGATTTCCGACTGACAGCGTCACCGAGGACTTTCTGATAACCCTGCGCCTGCAGGAGGCCGGCTGGAGAACGGTGTATCTCAACGAGCCGCTCACGGAGGGGCTCGCACCCGAAGGCGTCGTGGAGTACGTCGTGCAGCGCACGCGCTGGTGCCTTGGCCTGATCCAGATCGTGCGGGGGCCTTCGGGGCCATTCACCCGGAACAGGCTGCGACCGATCGATCGTCTCAGCTTGACCGACGCGTTTCTCTTCTGGTCGACGACTTACGTCTTCCGCCTGGCATGCCTGCTGATCCCGCTTCTCTACTGGTACACGGGCGTTACCGCCGTGAACGCGCCTCTTTCCGGCATTCTGGTCTACTTTGGTCCTTTCTACATTTTCTCCATGGCGGCCATGCGCTGGATCTCGGGCGGAGTGATGTTGCCGGTCCTTCAGGATGTAAGTCAGATAATCGGCGCGGATCAGATGGTTCGGGCCGTCTGGACAGGCTTGGTCCGGCCCCACGGACAACCTTTCAAGGTTACTGACAAGGGCGGCGACCGGACGAAGACGATCGTTCAATGGGGGCTGCTGAGGCCGCTCGCGATCATATTCGTTCTGACGCTGGTCGGTGTCTTCTTCACAAGCGCCACCGATATCGAGTTCGAGCGCGATGCAGGAGACGGCAAGTGGGTCGTGCTCTTCTGGACGATCTACAATCTTGCAGTCCTCCTGGTTGCCATGGCTGTCTGCATTGAGATTCCCCGAGCCGGCACAGTCCCGACGATCGCCCCCGAGCGGGCCAGGCTTCGGCTTGCGGACGGCGAGGCTTCCGCCTGGCTCGTCCGGCTGACGCCGCTCGAGGCCTGGATACGCGGTGGACCGAAGGTCAAGGAAGGGATGACTCTGGGGATCGAGATCGACGGCGTCGGTGTCGTCGCGGCGAAAGTCGCCCATATCCGTTCTCGCGGAGCCGCCATCGCGCTCCAGCCAAGCGACGATCAGCGTCAACGCATCGTCGCCAAATTGCATACGAAGGCCGGCAAACACGGCACATTGCGTATCGATGTCGGCGGCATTGCCAGCGGCTTCTGGCGCCGGATGGTCCGGCCGATCCCATAGGCGGATGTCCGTCGGACAAGCGCCCCGGTTCTCGCCGGCTCAAGCCACGCCGAGCAGGAGGCCGTTCCCATACGCGCTGGTGAAGTCGAACTGCACCACGAGGTCGTTGAAGTCGGAATCGCCTCCACCCTGTCCGGCTTCCCAGCCCCAGATGTTCAGCCCGTAGTTCCAGATATGGCCCACCTGCTGCCCGGCGACCGTTTCGTTGGCCTGGGAGAACGCCCAGTAGGTATCGCCCGTCGTGAGGTTCTGCAGTTCCATGGCGATGATGTCGCCTTGCTGCACGTCGATGGTCGCTTCCTGGTAGCCTCCATAGCCGGGTCCGCTCAGCCACGTCTGGGCGGGTCCGCCGCCGAGCGGGGAGACGGTATATGCGCTGCCCGCGGCGGCAGCCGCATAGCCGGCGTCTCCTGGCGCCACGCCCCCCACGGTGCCGACATAGTCGTCGACCTTGTAGAAACGGACGGCCAGGCTGTCGGTGTCGGCTTGCCGCAGGCGCACGATCGTCGTGCCGGTTGGCGACGGATCTCCGAGGGGGGCAACGACCGTCTCGGCGACCGCAACCGGGCGCGCCAGACGGACTGAGCTGCCGTCGGCGGTCTGGAAATCGATGAATCCAAAGTCGCTTGTGAGCAGCCCCGCCGCTTCGGACGCGAGGCTGCCATTGATCGCCACCGAAAGCGCATCGCCGGCGTCGACCGTCAACTGGCCGAGCGTGCCCTGGGACTGCCGGTCGAAGAGCGTCACCAGAGCGTCGTCGAACGGCTCCTGCAAGACCTGGCCCGCAAAGCGCGACGTCCAGGCATAGGAGTCGCTGGCCTGGCTGGTGAAGTCGAGACTGTCTCCGCCGGCACTGACGGAAACCGCGCCGGTGGCGCTGGGGAAGGTGGTCTGCACCAGCAGGGCCTGCAGTACGCCGCTCTCCCACGCGCCGTTATGCCAGTCCGCGATGTCGGGCGAGTCGGAATAGTTCAGCTGCGCCTGGGCGATGGCGGTGAGCGCGCGCGCCAGCAGCAGCCCATTGGGCGAGCCGAGGCCGGATGCGAGATCGTAGCCGGGGCCCGCCGAGTAGCCGGCGCCCGTCGGGGTGATGTATTCGGGCGAGCCGGAGCCGCCAGGGGGCATGGCCTCGTACACGTCGCCGCCCATGACGAACTACGAGGTATTGTTGCCGATCGTGACGTCGTTGAACGATGCCGGCGCGACCGCGGCGGCGATGTACA
>JAKFVZ010000117.1 GCA_021732965.1 Reyranella sp. | reverse complement strand
GACGACGCGGCCCAGCACGTCGGTCGACATCGAGTACTCCCAGGTCGTGCCCGGCTGGTAGAGCAGCGCCAGCTTTCCGAGCTTGTCGGCCATCTCGGCATTGGTCTGGCTGCGGTCGGCGACCTTCATGTCGAGATAGGACTGCTTCACCGGGTTGGCGCCGACCGCGCCGTAGGTCAGGCCCGACGTATGGCGCATCAGGTCGTGCACCGTCATCGGCCGGAACTGCGGCTCGAGCACCATCTCGACCGTGCCGTCGTCCTTCTTCTTCGGCACCGCGACCTTGGTGTCGGCGAAGGCCGGGATGTAGGTCGACACCCGGTCCGCGAGGGTGAGCTTCCCCTCCTCCATCAGCATCATCGCGGCCAGCGTCACGATCGGCTTGGTCATCGAGGCGATGCGGAAAATCGTGTCGTTGGTCATCGCGACCTTGGCGTCCTTGTCGCGGAAGCCATAGGATTCGAACATCACGATCTTGCCGTTGCGGGCGATCAGCACGACCGCGCCCGGCAGCTCGTTGTTCTTGACGCCCTCGTTCAGGCGGTCGCTCAGCCGCTTCAGCCGGGTCGACAGGAAGCCGACTTCCTCGGGCGACTGGACCCTGGGAATGCCCTGCGCCCCGGCCGGCAGGGCCAAAATGACACCAAGCGCCGCTGCTGCGGCCAGACGAACCATCGACATTCCTGCACTCTCCTCCCGGTCTTTGCGGCATCAAAGCAATTGACCGGCGCCCGGCGCAAGCCTAACGAGTGATTATCGACGGTCCTCCTTAACCGGAGGCGAACAGGGAATGCCGTGCCGCCCCCCAAAAGGCCAATCGGCAGCTGTACCCGCAGCTGTAAGCGGCGAGCGAACGCCCAAATGTCACTGGACGAAAGTCCGGGAAGACGGGCAGGAGCGTTGACCCGTGAGCCAGAAGACCTGCCGGCGATAGCGTCGCTCTTCCGATGGACGGGATGATCCAGCGGGACGGTCAACCGAGCGGTGACGCGCTTAGTGCGAACCGTTTGGGAGATCGTCGATGACGTCGATCCGTGGAATTATGCCTGCGCTTGTTTCAGACGCCATTCCGGGCGATGGAGACTCAGGTCAATTGCAGCGATATGCCTCGGCCCTCCAATCGAACCCAGACCGTTGGGTGACCGCTCCTACGCCAACCCGCAACGTCTCCCTGCCCTTTCGCCGTGGCGGCTTCGGCAGCCTGTGCGAGGCGCTGGACTATGCCGCCCGGGGCGAGACGGGCCTTAACTTCTTCGACGCCCGCGGGCGCCTGCTTAGCCCCCTGTCCTACCGGCAGCTCCGCCAGGAAGCCCAGTCCTTCGCCCGCCGGCTGATCGGGGCCGGCGTCGAGCCCGGCGAGCGGCTGGTCGTCGTGGCCGATACCTGGCCGGGCTTCTGCATCGCCTTCTTCGGCTGTCAATACGCAGGCATCGTGCCCGTACCGGTGCCGGTTCCGGTCGGATTCGGTGCCAAGGCCCAATACATTTTCCAGCTCCGCAAGCAGATCGAGGCGTCCCAGGCCGTCGGCATCCTCGCGCCCGACGAACTGGCCGAGTTCGCCCGGACCGCCGCCGAGGGCACGACCGCGCGCCTCGCCGGCCCGATGTCGCTTTTCAACGCCCTCCCCGAACCCGGAACAGAGCTTCGGCCGCTCGGACCGGGGATGGAATGCTACATCCAGTTCTCGTCGGGCAGCACGCGCGCGCCCCTGGGTGTCGATATCCGCCAGGACCGTCTGATGGCGAACATCGACGGATCGATCGCCGCCCAGGGCCTGGACGACGCCGATTCGGGCGTGAGTTGGCTGCCGCTCTACCACGACATGGGCCTGATCGGGTTCATCCTGGCGCCGATGTGCGCACAGCGAACCGTCGACCTTCTGGCTCCGCGCGACTTCGCCCGGCGGCCGATGCAGTGGCTTTCGCTGATCTCCCGCCGCCGCGCGACCATCACCTACAGCCCGAGCTTCGGCTATGACCTGCTCACGCGGCGGGCCCAGACCGTGTCGGTGAGCGACTTGGACCTGTCCAGCCTGCGCCTCGCGGGCATCGGGGCCGACATGATCCAGCTTCCGGTGCTCAGGCGATTTGCCGAGGCCTTCAAGGCGGCGGGCTTCGACGAGCGCGCCTTCATGCCGAGCTACGGCATGGCCGAGGTCTGCGTGGGCCTGAGCTTCACGCCACCGTTCACCGGCGTGAAGGTCGACCGTTTCACCGATCCGAAATCGAGCCTGACGCGCGACTTCGTGGTCTGCGGCAAGGTCCTCCCCGGGCACTCGGTGGAAATCCGCGACGAGGCCGGCGCGATACTAGGCGAACGAAGCGTCGGCCGCCTGTTCGTGCGCGGCCCCAGCGTCATGCCCGGCTATTTCCAGAAGCCCGAGGAGAGCGCGCGCGTTCTCAGCAACGGCTGGCTCGACACCGGCGATCTTGGCTACTGGCACAAGGATGAGCTGGTGATCACCGGCCGCGCCAAGGACCTGATCATCGTGAACGGACGCAACATCTGGCCGCAGGACATCGAATGGGCGGTCGAGTCGCTGCCCCAGATCCGCCGCGGCGACGCCTGCGCCTTCTCGGTGGACGGCGCCGATGCCGAATCGGTCGTCGTCGTAGTCGAAGCCCACCCGACCGAACAGACCGAGCGGGACGCGCTGGTCGGAGACATCAAGCAGGCCGTCAAGGACGCGGTCGGCGTCGACGGCCGGGTCGTGCTCATCAAGCGCCAACCCGGCCTGCCGCGCACCTCGTCGGGCAAGCTCAGCCGCACGCACGCCAAGTCGAAGTTCATCGCGGGCGACTACTCGACCTGACGTACGCCCGGCTCGGGCCGGTCAGGTCACCGCGATGGGCCCGCCGTTCGAGCCCGTTGCTCCGCGGATCGGCGCCGGGGAGAAGACATAGGCGAACTGGTACTTGCGGTCAGCGATCAGCCCCGTGAAGTCCAGGTTCTCGTGATTGAAGATGCCGTTCTTGGTGATCAGTTCGCCATGCACCGGGAAGGCCAGGTCCTTGTTGGGATTGGGCACGACCTCGGTTCCCCAGGTATCCGCGCCGGTCAGGGCAATGCCCTTGTCGATGAACCACTTGGCCGCTTCCAGGCCGATGCCCGGTTCGCCGCCGTTGAACTTGTCATTGTTCTTCATCCAGAGCTTGCCCCAGCCGGTGTTGAAGAACACCGCGTCGCCTTCCTTGATGTCGGCTTCCTGCATGTTCTGCTTCTGCAGGGCCGCCTTCAGATCCGCGACGGTGATCTCCTGCCCCGCCTCCATCATCGCGCCCTTGAGCGCCTCGAGATCGAACAGATGGCCGCGCGTGAAGAACGGCTTCACGTTCTCGATGCCGAGCTTCTTCATGCCGTAGGCACTGTTCATTTCCTGGTCGGTGACGCCGTTGTAGTAACGCATCTCGGTCTTGTCGCCGTCCTTGCCCATCTGGATGCCGATGTGCGCGAGACCGTCGAACTGCGTTCCGGTCTGGCCGATCTCCGTCGACAGATACTCGTCGTTGTAGATCAGTTTGTTGACGCCAAAGGGGCCGCCGGTCGGGCTACCCGGGATGCGCAAGGTGAAGGCCCGCTCGCCGAACTTGGGCATCGCCGATTCATAGATGCGGCCGATGCGGTAGATCTTGCCGTCCTTGATCCACTTCACCGTGTCGAGGACCTTCTCGGGCGTCATGAAGTTGGAGGCGCCGGCCTGATCGTCCTTGCCCCACTTGGGATGCGGCCACCAGACCTTGTCCGACAGCGCGGGTGCCTGCGCGACCTGCTGCGCGTGCGCCATGCCGGCTGCCAGGGTGCCCGCCGCGACGGCGCCGCCCACGAGGCCCGCCGTCAGGAAGGATCGCCGGTCCTCGTCGATCTCCTGGCGTGGCTGCTTGAGCTCTTCCTTGTCCTGAAGGTATCTCGAGTCCATGAACGCCCCTCCTTTTCTTGTTGATGCGGGAAGCGTCATGCCCTCAGGTTGCAGCGTCAAGCAGAAGCGACATCCGTTATGTTGTTACATATGCATTCGTGAGAGTTGACGCGCGATGAGCCTGTTCGACCCCGACAAGTCTGCCGGGCGCATGCCGGTGACCTTGTTCACCGGCTTCCTCGGCAGCGGCAAGACCACGCTGCTCAACCGCATCCTCGCCGACCCGCGCATGGCGCGAAGCCTCGTGCTGGTGAACGAATTCGGCGAGGTCGGCCTCGATCATCTGTTCATGGAGCAGGTCGGCGGCGACATGGTGTTGCTGCAATCCGGCTGCGTGTGCTGCACGATTCAGGGCGATCTCGACAAGACGCTGCGCGACATCGCCCGCCGCCGCGACAGGAACGAGACGCCGCCGTTCGATCGGGTCGTTCTGGAAACCACCGGTCTTGCCGATCCCGCGCCCATCCTTCAGCTCCTGCTCAACAATCCGATGATCAGCCACGACTACCGGCTGGACGGGGTCGTGACGACGGTCGATGCGGTGAACGGCGCCCGACAGCTCGACGAGCATCCCGAGGCCGTGAAGCAGGCTGCCGTGGCCGACCGGCTGCTGATCAGCAAGACCGACCTCGCCGACGCGGCGGCGAGCGCCGGCGTGCGGGCGCGACTGACTTCGCTCAACCCCGGCGCTGCGCTGTTCGAGATCGTTCAGGGCGACGTCGATCCCGCCCTGCTGTTCGATTCAGGCCCGTTCGATCCTGCCGGAAAGAGCGACGGGGTGCGGGCATGGCTCAACGCCGAAGCCCATGATCATGCGCATGGGCATGCACACAAGCATCACCATGACCGGTCACGGCACGACGCGCATATCGCTTCGTTCTGCCTGACCTTCGACGAGCCGCTGGACTGGGATCGCTTCAACGGCTGGCTGATGGCCGTGCGTGCGGCGTGGGGCGACCGGCTGTTACGCGTGAAAGGTGTGCTCGACGTCGCCGGGGAGAGCCAGCCGTTGGTGATCCACGGCGTGCACCGGACGTTTCATCCGCCCACCCTGCTCGCGCGCTGGCCCGATGAAGACCGGCGGTCGCGGCTGGTCTTCATCACCCGCGACCTCGACCGCGCTGCGGTCGAGGCGAGTTGGATCGAGATGGAAGAGTCTTTGCGTGCCTAGGCGGCGTCCTGCTTCGGCAGGACGTCTTCGTACTTCTTGAAGCCCGGCAGCTTCTCGATACGGCCCATCCAGGCCTTCACGTTGGGATACGGCGAGAGGTCGATCGCACCTTCCTCGGCATAGGCCACGTCGCCATAGACAGCGACGTCGGCGATGGTCGCCTCGCTGCCGACCAGGAAGTCGGACTTGGCCAGCGCACCGTCGAGCACCTTCAGCGCATCGCCGGCCTGGTTGACGTACATCTGGTGAACGTTGTCGTCGGCCTTCATGAAGCCGCGCTTGATGGCACGGGGCCGATAGATGTTCGAGGCGAGGCGATCGAACTCCCAGAACAGCCACTCGCGCACGCGCGCCTTCTCCTCGGCCGTCTTGCCACCCATCTTGCCGGACTTGTCGGCAAGATAGAGCAGGATCGCGCCCGACTGGCAGAGCTTGAGGTCGCCGTCGACCAGCGCCGGCACCTGGCCGAAGCGGTTGATCGCCAGATACTCCGGCTGCTTGTGCGCGCCGGCCCGCAGGTCGACATGCTTGTAGGCGAAGGACTGGCCCATCAGGGACATGGCGAGCCCCGCCTTGTAGGTCGGGCCGCTCAGCCAAATGCCGTACAGAGTCATCTTGGACATCGTTTCCTCCAGTGAATTAAGGCCCGGCAGCATCGCACTTGAGCAGGGGGGGTGTAAGCCTATATGAGCGGGCATGAAAATTTCTGCACGCGATATCGACCACCTCTCCCTGACCGTCTCCGACCCGGCCGAAACCGCAGCCCGTCTGAACCAGCTCGGCTTCAACCTGACGCCGGACGACGTCGAGCCGCGCTGCATCTGCTTCCAGCCGGACCGCGACGACATCCCGAACTACATCGAGCTGCTTCAGGGCCATCCGCCGCTGGTTTCCCTGGCCCTCAACGTGCCGGAACTCGAGGGCGAGGAGCGCACGCATTCCTGGGAGACCGAGGACGGCTTCGAGGTCGATGCCGGCGTCGTGGTCGGCGAGAGCGGCGGCCCCCTGCCCTGGTTCCCGGTGAAGCACGAGACGCCCGATGCGTTCATGGAACCTGAATGGATCGTCCATCCCAACGGCGCGCTGGGCATGATGGCGATCCACGCGATTGCCGAGAAGCCCAAGGACACCGCCAAGGCGCTGAAGGCCGCCTGGGGCGCCGCCGTCGAGGAGATCTTCGACGGCTGCACGATGGTCAAGGCGGGTTCGGTCGAGCTGCTGATCTGGTCGCCGCTCGCCTTCCAGCTCGAATACAAGGCGCTCGAGATGATGATGCCGGCCGAGATGCCGGCGGTCGTCGGCGCCGCCGTCGCCGTCGAGCGCGCCCGCCCGCTTCAGGGCCTGCTCAGCGCCAACAACGTGCCGTTCGCGCTTGCCGATGTAGATCGAGTCCTGGTGGCACCGGAGCAGACCGGCGGCCTCATGATCGAGTTCATTCCGCAGAACTGAGGCCGACTTCAGAAAGCCGGAACAGGCGCCTGCGGCACGTCAT
>JAKFVZ010000118.1 GCA_021732965.1 Reyranella sp. | reverse complement strand
GCAGAGTGGGCTGGTTTGACGGCGCCGTCTCCAAAGACTGGATCAGTGCGTTGGTGACGATGTTGCTGGGATTGACGTTGCGCGGGCCGGGTCCGCTGCCGAAGCGGTTGCCCAGCGTGTTCCCCGAGCCTTGGCCCGAATTGGCGTTCGAGAAGCCAGAATTCTGCGCCGACTGATCGGCACCGCCGCCCTGCTGGCCGCCGCCTCTGCCGCCTTCGAGCTGGCCCAGCGCAGCCGTCAAGGCGCCCGGCGGCACGGCGCCCGGCCGGCCGGGCAGGCCGCCGAACAATGTCGTCACCTGGAAGCCGGGACGGGTCACGACCTCGAGCCGGCCCCCGGCGCCGACGCTCATGCTGATGCCGAAGACGAAGACCGACTGGGTCGAGCGCTGCTCGACGTTGAAGAGGCTGATGCCGCCGCGGATGCCGATGGTGCTCGACGGCGTCGTGACCGTGATGGCGTTGGTCTTGCTGATCTTGCCGCCGACCAGACGGAAGACACCCTTGCTGGCGTTGATGGCCAGGTCGCCCGTCTTGGTCGCGGGATCGTAGACGAACTTGTCGATGGTGAGCTGGGCGTTCGGACCGACCGACAGGGCCGTGCCGTCGAGGAACATCAGGTGGGCGCGGTCGTTGGCCGCCGTGGTGATCAACTCGTTGGCCTGCACGTCCACGCCGACCCGCAGCACGCGCTCGGCCTCGGCCGGCGGCTTGCCGCGCGGATCTCCGTCGGCAGCCGAGGTCACGCCGACCTTGGCATGAGCGACGGTCGACAGCAGGGCCGATGTGCCCGCGACAAGCAGGGCGGCGGTCAACAAAGAGAGGTTCGCGCCGGGAAGTCTGAAGGCCACTGTGATCTCCTGGGCGGCGCTAGAAGCGCCAGGTTACACCGATCAGCGCACTGTTGTTCGTAAACGCGTAGTTGGGGATGTCCGACGACCGGACGAACCTTCCACCCGAAACCGTGAACATCGTCCTCTGGTCGAAGGGGATCGACAGAGTAAGGTTTAGAATCGTGTCGGTTTGTTGTCGGACAACGGTCGGATCTACGACAGCGTCCGGCTGATCGTAATACCACCACTGGACGTTGCCGAACAGGCTGATGCTCCACGGCAGCTGGCTCTTGAACAGCGGGTCGGTGAAGGAGAAGGACATGCCGCCCCCGACGCCGTAGAGCATGTAGTTCTGCCACGGCGTGCTGTCCGTCTGGTAGCGCTGGAGATTGCCGTTCGCATACAGCATCACGGCTTCGTTCACCGCGTACTGGAAGGTCGAGTTGGCCGAGTATTCGACGCCGGTAAACTGGTTGTTGGTCGGGATGTACCAGGTGTTCTGGTAGATCTGCCGCCGCCACACGAAGTTCGTGGTGTTGCGGAGCTTATCCGACAGAAGGGTGCCGACCTCGAGGCCCGAACCGAAGCTGCCGTAATAGGGTACGTCGTTGACCCAGATGTAACCCACCGTACCGAACGGCTTCAGGGTCACGTCCTCGAAGATGCCGTTGAAGGCCTTGAAGCGCGGACCCGACGTCAGGTCGAGGATCGACACGTTCGCCGCCTGGATCTGGAACTGCCGGTTGAGATAGCCCGAGAGCTGGGTTTCGAGCTGGGCCGGATTGTTCTGTCCCAGATCGTAGATATGGCGCAGGAAGCCCGACGTCACCGCGCCCCAGTCGGCCGTACCGAGCGCCGCCTGGTTGAGATTGGCCGTCTGCCCTAACAGGCGGACGCTCGACGTCGGCGTGCCGAGATTTGCGTTCGACTGATAACGCATGCCTGCGAAGATCTCGCCTGTGAACCGGGACCTGGTGAGGCGCTTCTCCGACTCCGCGAGGAACTGCTCCGCGCGGGCCTTCACGTCCGGCGTAAGCGATGCCGACTTGAGCGTGACCTCGAAATAGCTACGCGCGACCTCGAACGAACCCAGCCTGTAGTACAGCACGCCCAGTTCGAGACGGACGCGTGGCAGGTCCGGGTCGACCAGCAACATGCGCTCGAGCGCGGAGATGGCGCCTTCCAGATCGCCGGTCTTCGAGGCGATGGTCGCGAACTTGAAGAGGACATCGAGATCGGAGGGCTTCTGCAGCATGTCCTGGAAGGCGGCGTCGTATTCCGCCTCCAGCGCCGGCGAAACGGCCTGCGTCTGCTGCGCGATCGCCGGGCGCACGCCGACCATCGTCGCCGATAGGGCGGCGGCCAGCAGAGCGATGACGCTCACGCAAAGTCCGAGCCTTCTCACCAGATACTCCCCCGAGCCCCGAAACACCCGGGAAACTCTTGCAAGAGAGAATGAGGCAGGAACCCTGCTAGATCAACCAACTCCGAACTGTATGTATCCATCCGACGATGGGACCCGCGCGCGCGGCCCGCATGCGCAACACCATCCGACGGTACTGCCGATCGCCGAGAGCCGTTGTAAAACGCTCCTTGTCCTTCAACATTGCATCGAGCATGCGATCAAGCATCGTCGAATAGGTGCTGCCCCAGTTTCGACTGGAAAGATGGAGACGCCCGCCCAGCACCGGATTGTCGGCGGCGCCGTTGCGTCCATGGAGACGATAGGAATAGAGCGCCTCGTCGATCAGCAGCGAGCCCGCCACCATCTGAGCCATGACCACGACGTAGAAGTCCATGTGAAGCCGGAACACCTCGTCGTCGGCGGGGAAGACGAGATTGATCAGCGAGCGGCGGAACATCATCGACGATGTGCTGACCCAGACCCAGTGCACCACGCGCTTCGTGTAAAGCCGATAAGGCGTGTTGCCCTGCCATCTGGCCGTGCCTTGTGCGGCGTCGAGCGTCGGCACGCGGGCCGCCTCGATCGGCACGAAGGCCTGGTCACGATCGGCGCGGGCGCGGTCCTTGCCGAACCAGTAGAAGCCGCCGGCGATCAGCTTGCCCTGTCCGTCGATCACCCGCGCGTTGCACGCCGTGAAGCCCACCGCGTAGCTTTCGTTCAGGTGCGCCGCGAGATGGCGTTCGAGGAAATCGGGGTTCCACAGATCGTCGGAATCGAGAAAGCAGACGAAGGTCGCCTGCGTCTCCGCGAGGCCGCGCCGCGTGGCGCCGGTCTGGCCGACGTTCCTGTCGAGCCGCACCAGCCGGAAGCGCGAGTCCGCCAGTTCGTCCAGAGTCTGCTGCACGACCGCGGCTGAGTCGTCGGTCGAGGCATCGTCGACCACCACGCACTCGAAGTCGCGCAACGTCTGATACGCAACGGATCGGATGGCGTCGGCGATGTAGTCACGGCAGTTGAAGCACGTGACGACGACCGAGATCGACGGAAGCCGGGCGTCGCTCACTTTTCCGGTCCGAGGAAGTCGAAGTCGACACCTTCGTCGGCCTGCAGCACGGTCTTGAAGAAGAGGCCGGTATAGCCGCGACCGCTGCCGGGATGCGGCGGCGGCGCCTTCCATTGCTTCTTTCGGGCCGCCAGCGTCCTGGCGTCGACATGCAGTTCCAGCTTGCGCTTCGGGACATCGAGCGTGATCCGGTCGCCGGTTTTCACCAGCGCGAGCGGTCCGCCGACGGCGGCCTCCGGCGCGACATGCAGCACGATGGTGCCGAAGGCCGTGCCGCTCATGCGCGCGTCGGAGATACGGATCATGTCCTTCACGCCGGTGCGCGCGAGCTTCATCGGAATGGGGAAGGAGCCCGCTTCCGGCATGCCAGGCGCGCCCTTCGGGCCGGCGTTGCGCAGCACGAGGATGTCGTCGGCCTTCACGTCGAGGTTGGGATCGTCGCCGCGGGCGGCGAGATCCTCCAGCGACTCGAATACGACGGCGCGGCCGGTATGGGTCATCAGCGCGGGTGAGGCGGCCGCATGCTTGATGACGGCGCCGCGCGGCGCGAGGTTGCCGCGCAGCACGGCCATGCCGCCGGTCGGCTTGATCGGGTTCTTGTGCGTTCGGATAACGGTCTGGCCCGGCACCATTTCGGCCGCGTCGATCACCTGCCTCAAGGTCTTGCCGGCGACAGTCCTGCACTTCTCGTCGAGATTCTTGCGGATTTCCTTCATCAGGCGCGAATTGCCGCCCGCCCAATGGAAATGCTCCATGTAGTGGTCGCCCGACGGCTTGAGGTCGACCAGTACCGGCACGTTGCGGCCAATCTCGTCGAACTCCTCCAGCTCGATGTCAATGCCGAGCCGGCGCTCGACGGCGGTGAGATGCACCAGCGCATTGGTCGAGCCGCCGATCGCCTGCAGCACGGTGAGCGCGTTGCGGAAGGCGGACTTGGTCATGATCTCGCTGGGCTTCGGGCCCTGCTTCACCGCCATCTCGGCCGCGAGCCGGCCGGTCTGCTCGGCGATGCGCAGCCGGTCCGAATGCGTCGCGGGAATGGAGCCGCTGGTCGGCAGGCCCATGCCCAGCGTCTCGACGATGCAGCCCATGGTGCTGGCCGTGCCCATGACCATGCAGGTGCCCTTGGTCGGCGCGAGACGCTCGCTCACCTGCTCGATGTCGGACTCCGAGAAGGTCCCGGCGCGGTACTGGCCCCACAGGCGACGGCAGTCGGTGCAGGCGCCCAGCACCTCGCCCTTGAAATGGCCGACCAGCATCGGGCCGACCGGCAGGACGACGGCTGGCCGGTCCGCGCTCGCCGCCGCCATGAGCTGGGCCGGCAGGGTCTTGTCGCAGCCGCCGATCAGCACGACCGAGTCCATCGGCTGCGCGCGGATCATCTCCTCGGTGTCCATCGACATGAGGTTGCGCAGGAACATGCTGGTCGGATGGGAGAAGCTCTCGTGGATCGACACGGTCGGGAAGACCATGGGGAGCGCACCGGCCAGCATGACGCCGCGCTTCACCGCCTCGATCAGGTCCGGCACGTTGCCGTGACAGGGATTGTAGTCGGAGAAGGTGTTGGTGATGCCCACGATCGGCCGGTCGAGTGCGTCGTCCGAATAGCCGCCGGCCTTGATGAAGGCCTTGCGCAGGAACAGCGAGAAGCCTGCGTCGCCATAGGTGGCGAGGCCCTGGCGCAGCCCAGTCTCCTTCTTCGGTGCGGTCTTCGACGTGCGGCGGCGTTTGGCGGATGCCATGTCGGTTTCTCTCCCGGAATTCACTGCATTTTGTCAGGTCGGCTCATCGCCGGCCAGACCAGCGGCCCAACGCGCGTGCGCCGCGGAGTCGCGACCCTCGGCGATGGTTCGCGCCAGTTCGAGACCCATCACCGCGCCGAACTTGAAGCCGTGGCCGGAGCAGGGCGACATTGCCCATCCCTTCGCCCCCTGCTTCTCGACGATGAAGCGCTCATCCCCGGTCACGCTGTAGAAGCAGACCTTGAGGTTGCGGATATTCCAGCGATCGAAGCCCTTGAGCAGGCTGCTGCACCGGTCGAGCAGGGCGGCCATCTCGCTCGGCTGCGCGTCACGCGCTGCCGCGGGATCTCCGGTTCGGCTGAACTCGTGGTCGCCGACTTTCATGCCGCGTCCCCGCACCGGCGGGACGAGGTAAAGGCCGACATTGCCGGTCTTCTCGATGATCATCGGTCCCTTTGCCCAGGACGCGCGCTGGTCCTCCGGCAGGTCGAAATAGACCACGACCTGCCGCGAAGGCACGACGCGTCGCCCGAGATCGTGTACCAGGCGCTGCGCCCAGGCGCCGGCCGCCACGACGACGATGTCGCCAGCGTGCGTCGCGCCCGCTTCGGTGACGATGCTGCCATGCTCGAGGTCCACCGAGCGCACTTGTGTACCGGCATGCAGCCGGACGCGGGGCTGGGCACGGAGGTGAGACACGAGTGCGGACACGATGTCCTGCGCCAGCAATACGCCACCGGTGTCGATCCAGAAGGCGCGTTCCAGTCCCCTAGTGTCGAGCAGCGGAAAACGGCGCGGCAGCTCCTCCATCGACAGTTCGGTCATCGGCCGGCCGATCGAAGCGAGGGTGGCCGCGGACTTCTCCGCCCAATCCGCGCCGTTGCCCGACAGCGCCAGCGTCCCGGTCGGCTCGTGGAGCGTCTGCCCCAGATCGGCCCACAGCAGATTCCAGGCGGCGTAGGCCTCGTCGATCATGCGGGCATAGCCCGCCTGCGTGCCGTAGGGATGACGGATCAGCCGGTGCTCGTCCATCGACGAGGCCAGCGGGTTGGGAAGGGGCCCCTGCTCGAACAGCTCGACCTCATGTCCCTGGCGCGCCAGTCCCCAGGCCGTCGCCAGGCCCATGATGCCGCCGCCGATGATGATCGCTTTCATGGTGACATCCCTAGCGCAGTCGCGGCGCGTTGGCACTTCAGGGGAATCCAGACTCCCTCCGGAGGGTCTTGCAAATCGGGCCGCCTTCGGCGTTGATGTCGGCGCGACTTGTACAACCGTGAAATTGTCGAAGGAATGAACATGGCAATGACCATGCTGCAGATGGCGGGCGCTCAACCGACGCCGGCCACCATGGCCGACGGAATCCTGCTGATCATCGATGCGCAACGCGAATATACCGATGGAATGCTGCCGCTGACGGGCGTGCAGCCGGCGGTGGATGCGCTGGCCGTCCTGCTCGAAAAGGCGCGCAAGGCGGGAACGCCGGTCGTCCACGTTCTACACCAGTCCAAGGGCAAGGCGTTCAATCCCAGTTCGACGGGCT
>JAKFVZ010000124.1 GCA_021732965.1 Reyranella sp. | reverse complement strand
ATAAACGTCGCCGAGATCGCGCGCTACGCGCAGGCCGCGCCCGAACTGTTCGACGCGGCGCCCCGCGTGAAGACCTGGCTCGCCGCCTGCCAGGCCCGCCCCGCCTTCAAGAAGATGTGGGCCGCCAGCGACGCCGAGCCGGCGTAGGTGAATCTCAGGTCGCGGGCGCTGCCCCCGTAAGCGTAGCCAGACGCGCCGTGGCACCCGCGACCGCTTCGGCAGAGAACCTGTCGGGATAGGTCAGCACGAGTTGCTCGCCTGTCAGCTCGACCATGCCGTTGGCCACCAGGAGGCCAAACGACTCCGGAGCCTCCTTGCTCCGGGCCCAATCCTCCAGGCACTGGACGACGCCCTTGCTCTTCAGCTTGAGGCGCGTCCGGCTGGCGCGCGTGGCCCGCCGGTTCTTCTCGGTGAGCAATTCCTCATAGGCCGCAAGCGTGCGGTAGAAGGCGCGATCCAGCGGATCTTCCTGGCCGGCGCCCTCCAGCGAACAGAGCTGGTCGAACGCCTGCCGCCAGATGTCCTCACGCCCCATCCGCCGGGCGTTTTGCATCAGCGTGCGCAACTGCCCGGGATCGGTGTAGCTCTCGATCGGCTTCGCCAGCGTCTGCTTCACGCCTGGAGCCGGCTTCTCGGCCGGCGGACGCTTCGATGTGTTCTTCGACACGGGCTTCTCCTGCACGAATGTCCGGCACTTTGTGTGCAAGAGATGTCACAGTAGCACATTGATCGTCCTGCGAACTGGTTGTTCACGAGGCGAAAGCGGTGGATCAGGTTGCCAGAACCAGCCGGTCGATCGACGGAGCGAACCCGAAGCGTTCGTAGAACCGGCGCGCGTCATGGTTGAACGCGTGGACTCCGACCTCGACATGCGTGGCTCCCTGTTCGCGGGACCATTGCATCACCGCCTCCAGCACGTGAGAGCCGACCTGGCGGCTGCGCCAATCGTCCCGCACCACGAGGTTGTCCAGCTCGATGACGTGACGCGGAACGGAGCCCGCAAACGCCGACGGCGTCCGCGTCAGTAGGACTGCAAGTCCGATGACTTCGCCCTCGCCTTCGGCGACGAGGATCGTCGAACCGGGGCCACCGCACCATCGCTCGATCTGCTCGCGCGTCCGTGGCGGGCCATTGAACGGGTGGAAGAGGTCCGGGCGCGCCAGGCGGTGGAACTCGTCCAGCTCATCGAATAGCGCACACAACGCCCCATAGTCCTCGAGGCGTGCCGGACGGATCGTGATGCTCACGCCGCCAGCACCAGCCGGTCGTTGGCGACCGCGAAGCCGAAATTCTCGTAGAAGCGCTTGGCGGCACCCTCGCCCACCACGGCTTCGACCTGGACGGCGCGGCGCTGGCGCGACCATTCGACGGCGGCGGCCAGGAGGCGCCGGCCGATGCGGCGGCCGCGCTGGTCGGCGCGCACCACGAGATTGTCGACCTCGATGATCTTGTGGACGCCCATCCCTTCGAGCGGGACCAGCCGGGTCACCAGCACGGCGACGGCCAGAACGCCCATCTCGCTCTGAGCCACCAGCAGCGTCGTGCCGGGCGTCTCAAGCCACGTCAGGACCTGCTCCCGCCCGTTTTCCCCGGCGTCGAGAAGATCGGTCAGCTCTTCGATGTCGCGCGGCCCCGCCAGCCTGACGCGGATGGCGAGGGGAGCGAGTTGCGGTTCAATTTCTGCTTCGATGATCGACATGTCGTCCTCCGGTTTGCGGTTCCCGCCGCGGCCCGGAGGCCTAGTCCTAGAACACGAAAGCCGCCGGGATGCGGCGGCTTCGTTGAGTCATGACCCTTCGCGCCGCCTATGTAAGGGGCGTAAAATACCAAGCGTTGTGGGCGCGGGTCTTGAGCATGAGCAGTTTATAGGCTTCCGGTCGTGGGCCTGTCAACGGCGACAGGCCCTCCGACACGACTCGTTACTCCGCCGCGACGGCCATCGCCTGCTTGAGACCTGGCATGGCGAAGCCGAGCTTGTCGAGCTTCTCGATCATGTCGCGGCCAGTCTTCTCGTCGATCTCGACCAGCGGCGGGCGCACCGGGTTCCAGTGCGGGTCGCTGCCGTAGTGCGCGATGACGTACTTCAGCGCCGGGATCATCACGTAGCCCTGCATCACACCGCGAACCTCGTTGATCCAGGCCTGCAGCTTGTCGCCCTCGGGCGTGCCGTAGGCCTTGATCGTCTCGGCGATCTTGCCCGGGTTGATGTTCGCCGTGGCGCTGATGCAGCCGACGCCGCCTGCCTTGAGATTCTCCAGGATCGGCTTCTCGTTGCCGGAGAAGACGTCGAAGCCGTCCTTGGCGAAGGCGTCTATCATGCTCTTGGTGTGGGGCCAGTCGTCCGACGAATCCTTCATGCCGGCGATCTGCTTCGGATAGGCCTTCATCAGGCGCTCGACCAGCTTGTGCGTGATCGGCACGGCCGAGACCGGCGGGATGTGATAGAGATAGACGCGCAGGCGGTCGTCGCCGACGCGCTGCACGACTTCCGAGAAGAAGCGGAACAGCCCCTCTTCCGGAACGCCCTTGTAGTAGAACGGCGGCAGCATCAGCACACCGCCGACACCCAGCTTCACCGCATGCGCGCTGACCTCGGCCGCCTCGCTGATCGAGCTGGCGCCGGTGCCCGGCATCATGCGCTCGGTCGGCACACCGGACGCGACCACGGCCTCGAGCAGGCTCATGCGCTCCTTGGCCGACATCGAGTTGGCTTCCGAGTTGGTGCCGAAGACCGCGAGGCCGCAATCCTGGCTGATCAGCCACTTACAGTGAGCGATGAAGCGGCCGACGTCCGGCGACAGGTCGCGCTTGAAGGGCGTGACGACGGGCGAAAGAACGCCTTTGATCCGTGCTGCGGCCATGATCTTATTTCTCCCAGGAATGGCGCGCCTTTTCTGCAACGAAGCGCCGGAGACGTCCAGTGTCACCATCTCTCAGCGAAATTCTGCCCGAGGACGGCACCGCCGGCACGCTCGTGGGCCGCGTATGGCGTGCAGGAAGCCCGGCCGGTCCCGCCGTCGTGGCGGTGCGCGCCGACGGGGTCTTCGACCTCTCCTCGACGGTGCCGACGATGGCCGATCTCTGCAACGCGCCCGATCCGACGGAGCTCGCGCGCAATTCCCCGGGTGAGCGCATCGGCGCTCTGCAGGATCTCGTCGGCGACCTGCTGGCGCCGGTAGACCTTCAGGCCCTGAAGGCCGCTGGCGTTACCTTTGCCGTCAGCCTGCTGGAGCGGCTGATCGAGGAGCACGCCAAGGGCGATCCCGCCCGCGCCGAGCAGGTGCGCGGCGAACTGAACTCGATCATCGGCGCCGACGTGAGCGCCATCAAGCCCGGCTCCCCCGAGGCCGAAGCGCTCAAGAAGACGCTGATGGCGCGCGGCGCCTGGTCGCCTTATCTCGAGGTCGGCATCGGTCCCTATGCCGAGATCTTCACCAAGGCGCCGCCGATGGCCGCCGTCGGCTACGGCGCCGAGATCGGCATCCGGCCGGACTCCGACTGGAACAATCCCGAGCCCGAGGTGACGCTGATCGTCAGCGCCAAGGGTCGGATCGTCGGCGCGACACTCGGGAACGACGTGAACCTGCGCGACATCGAGGGTCGCAGCGCGCTCCTGCTGGGTATCGCCAAGGACAACAACGCCTCCTGTGCGCTCGGTCCCTTCGTGCGCCTTTTCGACGACACCTTCTCCCTCGACGATGTGCGTCAGGCGAAGGTCGATCTCGAAGTGACGGGCCCCGACCAGTTCCGACTGCGCGGTTCGAGCGACCTGTCGAAGATCAGCCGCGATCCCACCGACCTCGTGGCCCAGGCCATGAGCGCGCATCAGTACCCCGACGGCATGGCGCTGATGACCGGCACGCTGTTTGCGCCAACCGAGCCGCGCAAGCCCGGCGGCACCGGCTTCACGCACATGGTGGGCGACATGGTCTCGATCAGCTCGCCCAAGCTCGGCACGCTCACCAACAAGGTGGCCCATTGCGACAAGATCGCGCCATGGACATTCGGTGCGGGAGCCCTGATGCGTAACCTCGCGGCACGCGGGTTGCTGCGGTAAGACACCGTGACCACGACGCAATCCTCATCCTGAGGAGGCCCGCAGGGCCGTCTCGAAGGATGGGCAACAGACGATGCGTGCGTATCCCATCCTTCGAGACGGTCGCTCCGCGACCTCCTCAGGATGAGGTCGGTACGCTTTGAAGCGAAGGAGACCATGACCGACCTCACCCGCCTGCCCGCTTCCGAATTGCGCGAGCAGATCGCAGCGAAGAAAATCTCGCCCGTCGAGCTGACCGATGCCGTGCTGGCGCGCGCCGACAGGCTGCAGCCGGTGCTGAACTGCTTCGTCACGCTGGTCCCCGATCAAGCGCGCGCAGCGGCCAAGCTGGCGGAAGCCGACGTCATGCAGGGCAAGCCGCTCGGCCTGCTGCACGGCATTCCGTTCTCGGCCAAGGATCTCGTGAACACGGCGGGGGTCCGCACCACCTTCGGGTCACTGCTCTACGAGAACAACGTGCCGAAGGAAGACGCGGTGTGTGCGGCGCGCGTGAAGGCGGCCGGCGGCATTCTGTTCGGCAAGACGACGACGCCTGAGTTTGGCCACAAGGCGCTGACCGATGGGCCGCTGTTCGGCCGCACCCGCAACGCCTGGAGCGCCAACCACACGTCCGGCGGGTCGAGCGGCGGCGCGGCGGTGGCCGTCGCGGCCGGCATCGGCCCGATCGGCATCGCCACCGACGGCGGCGGCTCCACGCGCATCCCCGCCGCGATCAACGGCATGGTCGGGCTGAAGCAGAGCAACGGCGTGATCCCGCACAGCCAGGTGGCCGATGCGTTCGGGAACTACACCTACGTGACGCCGATGACGCGCACGGTGATGGACACCGCCCTGATGCTGCAGGCGATGGCCGGCCCGCACCCTTCCGATCCCTGGTCGATCGGCATCGAGCCGCCTGACTATCTCGCCGCCGCCCGCGCCGAGGGCGACCTCAAGGGCAAGCGCATCCTCTACAGCGCGACGCTCGGCAACACGATCGTCGCCCGGGACGTCCGCGCCGCCTTCGAGCAGTCGCTGGTGCGGCTGCGCGAGCTGGGCGCCGAGCTGGTCGAACTCACCGATCAGTTGCCCGATCTCAGCTCGGCCTGGAAGGTGATCAACCACACGACCTGGAAGGCACGCTTCGACGACATGATCAAGCGCGACGGCAACCGCATGACGCCCTCGCTGGTGCGTCAGGTCGCCGAGGCGGCGGACTGGTCGGGTGCGGACTATCAACGTGCCATGTTCCAGCGCAGCGAACTCTTCCGAATGGTCCAGGGCTGGTTCGAGAAGGCCGACTTCCTGGTGACGCCGACCGTCTCGCGCACCGCGCTGCCGATCGACCAGGACCTGTTCGATCCCATCACCATCGACGGCGTCGAGGCGGGCGAACTGCGCCGCAACTGGTTCCCCTACACGATGCCGTTCAACATCACCGGCCACCCTGCCCTCAGCATCTGCAACGGCTACGATCCGGAGGGCCTGCCGATCAGCCTGCAGATCGTCGGTCGCTTCCGCGACGAGGCCTCGGTGCTGCGGGCCGCCGCTCTCTACGAGGCAAGCGAGAGCTGGCTGGACCGATGGCCGGACCTTTGAGACGCCGTCCTCCGCCGCTGACGGCCGAGCAGATCCAGGCGCGCGTTCTCCACCGCGACGGTCTGATCCTGGTGATCGACAAGCCGGCCGGCCTTGCCGTGCATGCCGGTCCCAGTGGCGCACCGAACCTCGAAGAATGCTTCGACGACCTGCGCTACGGCCTGCCCCGGCCGCCCGCGCTCGCCCATCGGCTGGATGCCGACACGGCCGGTGTGCTCGTGCTGGGGCGGCATCCCAAGGCGCTCGCGAAGCTTGGCCGCCTGTTCTCCGGACGCGACACCGAGAAGACCTACTGGGCCGTCGTCGAGGGCCAGCCGCCGGCCGACGAAGGCGTGTTCGACATGCCGCTGCTCAAGCTGAACACGCGCAGCGGATGGTCCGTGAAGGTCTCCGACAAGGGTCAGCCCTCGGTGACGCGCTACAAGGTGATGGGACGCGCTCCTGGCATGACGTGGCTGGAACTGAAGCCCGAGACAGGCCGCACCCACCAAATCCGCGTGCACTGCGCCGCCGCCGGCTGCCCCGTGATCGCCGACCGGCTCTACGGCCGGGCCCAGCCGAACAACCAGCTCCACCTGCAATCGCGCGGCATCGTGCTGCCGCTGTCGAAGAGCAAGCCGCCAATCGTCGTGACCGCTCCACCACCCGCGCACATGCTGGCGGCGCTGACGGCCTGCGGCTTCAGTCCCGAGCCGTCACCCATACCCTGAGCTTGTCGCCGGCCTCGAAGCCGGCTTTCACAGCGGCCTCGAGTTCGCGGCCCGATTCGTAGCCGACCAGCGGCAGGCGCGGGAAAGTCTGGGCGGAAAGCAGGGTCAGCGACCGCCACACAGCGGCCGCATCGGGCGTTTCCGCGACGACATTCGTGACGCCGACGACGTCCTCGGCGCGGTAGAGCATGAAGCCGGCCACGACCTTGAAGCCGAGCCGCCCCTTGAACATCGCGAAGGCCGGATCGTCGAACGGCAGGCCCGCGG
>JAKFVZ010000126.1 GCA_021732965.1 Reyranella sp. | reverse complement strand
TTTCGGAAAATTTCCGCGCTTTGTTCTACGCACCCTTCTATGCGGCCCATGCCACGGGTGCCTTCGCGCGGGCGGGTGTCGAGGTCGAGTTGCGGCCCTCGCCCGATCCGCTGGCGGCCGCCGCGGAACTGCGGACCGGCGAAGTCGACGTAATGTGGGGCGGACCGCTGCGCGTCATGATCGCCCGCGACACCGACCCGAAGTCGGACCTGGTCTGCTTCTGCGACGTCGTGGCGCGCGATCCGTTCTTCGTGATCGGCGCCCGGCCGCGTCCCGACTTCAGGTTCGCCGATCTCCTGTCGATGAAGCTCGCGACGGTGTCGGAAGTGCCGACGCCCTGGGTCTGCCTGCAGGACGATCTGAGGCGCGCCGGCGTCGATCCCGCGAAGGCCGATCGTGTCACCGACAGGAGCATGGCGGAGAACGAAGCCGCGTTGCGTGAAGGCAGGATCGACGCCGTGCAGGTCTTCCAGCCCTATGCCGAGCGGCTGATCTCGACGGGCGCGGGACACGTCTGGTACGCCGCCGCCGATCGCGGCCTCACCGCGTACACGACGCTGGTGACGCGACGCGGGCTGCTCGAGAGCCGCGCAGACGAACTCTCGCGCATGATCCGCGGCATGGACCTGACCCTGAAATGGTTCGCCACGGCGCCGTCGTTCGACATCGCCGATACGGTGCAGTCGTTCTTTCCCGACGTCTCGCGCGATCTGTTCGCGGCCTGCATCGACCGCTATCGTGCGCTCAATCTCTGGGGACCGGATCCGGTCATCCGCCGCGAGGGCTACGACCGGCTGCACGCTGCCATGCGCTCGTCCGGTATCCTGTCGGGCGACATCGCTTTCGAGGACGTGGTCGACACCAAGCTTGCATCGGCCGCCATCGGGAGCGTCACTCGGGCTTGATGCCCTTGTCCTGGATGATCCTGCCCCAGCGCGCGGATTCGGCGCGCACGAAGGCGGTGAACTCGGCCGGCGTGTTGCCGCCGGGCTCGGCGCCCAGCGCCGCCATCTGCTCCTTCACGCTGGCGCTGCGCAGGGCCTTCGCCACCTCGTCGTAGAGCCTGCCGGCGATGGCGCGTGGCGTGTCCCTGACCAGGAAAAGCCCGTTCCAGCCGACCACCTCGTATCCCGGCACGCCGGATTCGGCGATGGTGGGAATGTCCGGCGCGAGCGCCGCGCGATGGTCGGTCGTGACGCCCAGCGCCTTGAGCTTGCCCGACTTAACCAGCGGCAGGGTGCCCGGCATGTTCTCGATCATGAAGCTGAGCTGGCCCGCGACCAGATCGGCCAGGGCCGGCGCGCCGCCGCGATAGGGAATGTGGGTCACGTCGATGTTGGCCATCGAGCGGAAGAGTTCGGTGGCGAGGAATGGCGTGCTGCCCACGCCACCAGAGCCATAGTTCAACTGGGCGGGCTTTGCCCGCGCCAGCGCGATCAGCTCCTTCACGGAGTTGGCCGGCAGCGAGGGATGCGCGACCAGCAGCAGCGGTGCCGTGTTGACCAGGGTGAGCGGGATGAAATCCGTCATCGGGTCGTAGGGCATCTTCGCCATCAGGAACGGGTTCACCACGAGCGACGGATTGCCCATCAGCACCGTGTAGCCATCGGGCGGCGCCTTCGCGACGACGTCGGCGCCGATCGTGCCGCCCGCACCGGGGCGATTGTCGATCACGATCTGCTGGCCGAGCGCGGGGCCGAGATGCTGCGCCAGGAGGCGCGCCATGATGTCGAGCACGCCGGCGCCTGCGGGAAACGGCACCACGATGCGGACCGGTCGTTCGGGCCAGCTTTGGGCGAGGGCGGTGCGCGCGAACGGTGCGGCGAGTAGCGAGAGAGCGAGCAGACGACGTTTGGACAGTGACGGCATCGGGCACCTCGGACGGTTCGTGCAACTCTAGGGCAAGGCGCTCCTGATGTCAGAGCGCCTTGCGAGGCGTTCGCAAGAACCCGCGACGTTCCGTGCCTTGCCGCGCACCGAACAGAGCCCTATCCAAGTTCCGTCATCGGGGAGTAGCCGGCCTCACCCCAGAGGCGGATGTGTCAACACACTTGGTTCTTCGGAACCATGGCCCATCCGGCGACCGACGGTCCTTAGGACCGCGCTTGGCGAGACCTTTGGCTTCCAGCACTTTCACCCGCGGGATCGGGCAGTGCGGGGAGTCATTGGTTCGTGCCCGGTCCCGCTGCGTGATTCGCCGTGGAAGCCTTTCTTGTTTCAACAGGACTCGTTGCTGTCGCCGAGATCGGGGACAAGACGCAACTCCTGGCCATGATCCTCGCCACCCGCTATCGCCGGCCCGTGCCCATCATCCTGGGCATCCTGGTCGCGACGCTCGCCAACCACGCGCTCGCCGCCTGGGCCGGCGCCGCGGTCGCCGCCTGGCTGGGACCGGACGCGATGCGCTGGATCCTCGGCGTCATGTTCCTCGCCATGGCCGTCTGGTGCCTGATCCCCGACAAGGCCGACGAGGGCCCCAAGGTCGCGGGCGCCGCCGGGGCGTTCATCGCCACCGCGGTCGCCTTCTTCCTGGTCGAGATCGGCGACAAGACGCAGATCGCCACCGTGGCGCTGTCGGCGCGCTTCAACGATCTCGTCGCCGTCACCGCCGGCACGACCTTCGGCATGATGATCGCCAACGTGCCGGCCGTGCTGTTCGGCGACGTGCTGTCGCGCAAGGTCCCGCTGAAGCTGGTGCGCTCGCTCGCGGCCACCGCCTTCGTCGTGCTGGGCCTGCTCGCTCTGCTGAAGCTCGATATGGGTTTGCTGGGCGGCTGACGTAAACGAGTCTCTTGTCATCCTGAGCGCAGCGAAGGATCTCACGCAGGCAAAGGAGATCTTTGGTCGTTCCGTCAGGTCCTTCGCTGACGCTCAGGACGACAGAAAAGCCGGCTACGCCACCTTGTTGGAAAGCCGGCCCAGCCCGTCGATCTCGATCGTGACGCGGTCGCCGCGCTTCAGGAATTTCGGCGGCGTGAAACCAATACCGACGCCGACCGGCGTGCCGGTGGCGATCACGTCGCCGGGCTTCAGGGTGATGCCGGCGGAGATCGTCTCGATCAGGGTCGGGATGTCGAAGATGAGGTCGCGCGTGTTGGCGTCCTGGCGCAGCTCGTCGTTCACCCAGCACTTCACGCCGAGGTTTTCCGGATCGATCTCGTCGGACGTCACCAGCCACGGTCCCATCGGGCAGAACGTGTCGAGCGATTTGCCGAGGAACCACTGCTTGTGCTTGCCCTGCAGGTCGCGCGCCGTCACGTCGTTGATGATCGTGTAGCCGCAGATGTGTTTGTAGGCATCGGCCTTGGTGATGCCGCGACCGCCCCTGCCGATGACCAGGCCGAGCTCGGCCTCGTAGTCGACGGAGTCGCTCACGCCTTCGGGGTAGCGGATGTCGGCGCCGTTGGCGATCACGCATTCCGGCGCCTTGGTGAAGATGATCGGCGCGGTCGGGATGGCGTCGGCGGCGGAGCTGGCGCTGCTGTCGAAGCCCGAGCGCGTGAACTCCTTCGCATGCTCGTGATAGTTCTTGCCGACGCACATGACGTTGCGCGCGGGGCGCGGGATCGGCGCCTCGATCTTCACGGCCGACAGCGGCAGGCCGGCGCCCGCCGGCTTCAGCTTCGACTTGATGGCGTCGAGTTCGCCCGCGATGGCGCCGAGATCGGGAACGGCGCGACCGAGCATCCCTTCCAGCGGCCAGAAAGTCTTGCCGTCGGCGGCGACGACAGCCGCCTTGGTGGTGCCGCCATGCGTGATCGTGGCGAGCTTCATTGCGCCTTGTCCTGCTCGCCCGCGTCCTTGCCCCAGCCCTTCTTCTCGGCATCGAAGAACGAGGCGAAGACCTTGCGGATCGTGCTCTCGCCGATGTCGCGGGTGATGAACACGACGCGGCTCTTGCGGTCGTCGCCCTCGGGCCAGGCATCGAGCGTGGCCGGCGGATGGAAGACGTGCTGCACGCCGTGGATCACCACCGGCTTGTCGGTGTCCTTGACGTTCAGGATGCCCTTCATGCGCAGCAGGTCGGGGCCGCGATAGGTCACCAGCGCGTCGAAGGCGGCGGCCACGGTCGACCAGCTCATCGGCTCGTCGAAGGTCATGCAGAAGGAGCGGATGCGATCGTCGTGACGATTCACGTCGTGCGGATCCTGTTCGCCGTGGCCGTGAGTGTCGTGGGAATGACCGTGATCGTGTCCATGGTCGTGCCCGTGGTGATGGTGCCCGTGTCCATGATCGTGGCTGCCTTCATAGGCCTCGGCCTGCAGCCACTTCTTCACGTCGGCGCTCTTGGTCTCGGGATTGTAGAGGCCGGCATTGAGGATCTGGTTGGGATCGATCTCACCCGTGGCGACCGTGTGGAACGGCGCGCCGGGATTGAGATGGTGCAGCCGGTGCTTCAGGTCGGCGAGCTTCGGCGCGTCGGCGATGTCGACCTTGGTGAGCAGGATGCGGTCGGCGACGGCGGCCTGCTTCACGGCCTCCTCGTGATTGTCGAGCGTGCTGGCGCCGTTCACGCCGTCGACCGTCGTCACCACGCCGTCGAGGCGGTAGCGCGAGGCGAGCAGCGGGTCGGTCATCAGCGTGTGCAGGATCGGGGCGGGATCGGCCAGGCCCGTGGTCTCGACAACCATGCGCTTGAACGGCGAGACCTCGCCGCGCGAGCGCTTGAGGAACAGTTCGCTCATGGTGCGCACCAGGTCGCCGCGCACTGTGCAGCACAGGCAGCCGGAATTCAGCGTCACCATGCCTTCGTCGTCGGACTTCTCGACCAGCAGATGGTCGAGGCCGATCTCGCCGAACTCGTTGATGATGACGGCGGTGTCGGCCAGTTCCGGCCGGCGCAACAGCTTGTTCAGCAGGGTGGTCTTGCCGCTGCCGAGGAAGCCCGTCAGCACGGTGACGGGAATACGCTGCTCGGCGGCGTTCTGCGGGTCGCTCATTGGGGAAATCCTGTGTTCTGGCTTCACGCCCGCCAGAAGCGCCCGACCTTCCTGAAATCCTTCCAGGCCCGCTCGAGCTTGCGGCGGCGGCGCTTTTCGCCGCTCGCCGCCTGCCTGGCGAGGACCTTGAGGAGTGCGGCCGTGTCCTCGGTGGGACGGGCGGCCGTGGCGATGTCGGCCAGCATGCGGGCCGCCGTCGCCCGATCGTTCAAGGCGCCGAGCGCGCCCTGCAGGCGCACCGTTGCTTCGATATAGGGCTTGGCCGCAGGCGACGCAAAGGCGGGCGCCAGGTAAGTCGCGGCATAGCGCAGTTTCTTGATGCCGATGCGCAGGCGATGGAGCTGTTCCTCGCTCAGCCGCTCGAACGCGCGGCCGCGGCGCAGGACCTTGCCGTGGCGGGCATCCAGCACCGCGCGCCCGAACGTGTCGAGGCGGGCGGCTTTGGCGTCCGGGCCCGGCTCGGCCTCGGGCGTGCCGCCCACGAAGGCCTGGAGCCGTTCGTCGAAGGCCGAATAGCGGGCGCTGGAGAGGGCGGCCCGGGCACGCTGCAGATGGCTGGAGGCCAGCCGGGCAGCCACGCGCTTCACGACCGGGGGAACATCCGTGACGCTCTCGGTCAGGAAAACATGCAGGTCGCGTGCGGGTCCGCATTCCCCCGCCAGCCACCTGGCTTCGGCGGAAAGAGCCCGCACTTCGGGCCCGTCCACGGCGGGACGGAAGACGCTGAAAGCCGCTCGCAGGCGCCGCAGGGCGACGCGGGTTTGGTGGATGCCGATGGGCCGGCGGCTCTGCAGGACGATGGCGCGATATCGCGAAAGGTCGGCCCGGCACGCCGCCGCGATGCGCCGCAGCGCGACGTCGGGGGCTGTTTCGGCGGCGATTCGGGACCCGGAGGCAGGCATCGGTTCGACCGTAACGACCGCGAGGGAGGGGGCAACCTCAAAGAGCGACAGTCTGATGAAGGTTTTATTGCAACAGGGAGGCTGTAGAATTCGCCCGGGTTCCGCCGATTTCGCTGGCCGGCCTGAGGGTTAGGGCGCGGTTTTTGCCGCCGTTTGCAGTGGCGGCAGCCGCCCGGCGTGGCCTAGAGTCACGCCATGAGTATCGATGCGGCAGCCTTCAAGAAGGGCATGCGCCACCTCGCGGCGAGCGTAACCCTGATCACCACCAAGCTTCAGGACCAGCGGGGCGGTCTCACCGCCACGGCGGTCTGCTCGGTTTCGGCCGAACCGCCCCAGATCCTGGTCTGCGTCAACAAGACCGCGAGTGCCCACGATCCGATCGGCGAGGCCGGCTTCTTCTGCGTCAACATCCTGTGTCCCGAGCATCGCAAGCTGGCGGAACGGTTCGCCGGCATGGACGGGATCGAGGGCGACGACCGGTTCAACGACCTGGGCGAATGGACGACGCTCACGACCGGCGCGCCGGTGTTGAAGGGCTGCCCGGTTTCGTTCGATTGCAAACTCGTCACCGAACTCTCTGCCGGGACGCACACGATCTACATCGGCGAGATCGTCGATGTGGCGTTGCATGAGACGGCATCGCCGCTGCTCTATGCCGACGGGGCGTTCGTCCACGGCGCCGCGCTCAAGAAGGCCGCCCAGGCCGCCTGACGCAGCGGGGTTGCGCCTCCGTGCCAACCCACTATGTTCCCGCCCGCCCGAACGAGCGCCTGCTGGGG
>JAKFVZ010000003.1 GCA_021732965.1 Reyranella sp. | reverse complement strand
CTTCGTCTTCCAGTCGGAGGTGCTCTTCCCCTCCGGCTCGGCCAAGCTGGCGGAAGGCGGCGAGAAGCAGCTCGCCAACGTCGCCAGGCGCCTGGTGGAGATTTCGGCCACGATTCCCAAGGACATCAACTGGGTCCTGCAGGTCGACGGTCACACCGACAACAAGCCGATCAGCAACGCGACCTATCCGTCGAACTGGGAACTGTCGGCCGCCCGCGCCATCGCCGTGGTCAAGTTCCTGCACAGCGAGGGCATCCCGAACAACCGCCTGGTGGCGGCCGGTTACGGCGAGTACCAGCCACTCTCGTCCACCGACACGACGCGTAACCGGCGCATCGAACTCAAGCTGACCAATCGATAGCCCGGCCAGATCGCCTCGCCCTATGGAAGGCGCGCGATGACCTTGATCTCGAAATCGAAGCCGGACAGCCAGGTCACGCCGACGGCGGTCCAGGTCGGATAAGGCGCATCGCCGAACGCTTTCTCCTTCACAGCCATGACCGCCGGAAGCTGTCTTTCCGGATCGGTATGGAAAGTCGTGACATCGACGATATCGTCGAATGACGCGCCCGCCGCTTTCAGCACCGCCGCCAGGTTGTCGAACGCCAGCTGAACCTGTCGCTCGAAATCAGGCTCCGATGAGCCGTCTTCCCGGCTGCCGACCTGACCCGACACAAAGAGCAGGTCGCCCGAGCGGACAGCCCCGGAATAGCGGTGCTTCTCGTAGAGCGCCTGCCTGCCGGCCGGAAAGATTGCTTCGCGTTGGCTCATTTTGCACTCCATTGATATACAGTCCGTATGTGAGCATATGGGAACATACGGCCCGTATGTCAACTAACATACGAGGCGTATGCCGTCGGAGGCAATGTTGGCCAAGCGTGCGGAAATGGTCGAGGAATCAAAAGCCAAGCTCGTGAAAGCCGCACGGCATGCGTTCGCGACCAAGGGCTACGCGGCGGCGTCGATGGACGAGTTGACAGCCGAGGCCGGCCTGACGCGCGGCGCCCTCTATCACAACTTCGGAGACAAGAAGGGCCTGCTGCAGGCCGTGATCGACCAGATCGACGGGGAAATGCTGGCGCGGATGCGCATCGCCTCGGCCAAGGCGAAGACCCCTTGGGATGGGTTCGTGGATGAGGGCGTCGCCTATATCGAGATGGCCCTTGAGCCGGAGATCCAGCGCATCATGCTGCTGGATGGTCCGGCCGTGCTCGGCGACCCCTCGCGCTGGCCGAACCAGACGACGTGCCTGCGCACCACGACGGAGACGATCGAAACGCTCATCAAGAACGGCACGGTCAAGCCGCTGGATGCCGAAGCCGCTGCGCGCCTGGTAAACGGCGCGGCACTCAACGCCGCGCTCTGGATCGCAGCCGCCGACAATCCAAAGACGGTCTTTCCAAGGGCCGTGGATGCCTTCCGAAAACTCCTGACCGGCCTGCGACGGGCTTGATCGGACGCCGCCTACCTCAGCGAAGCCGGACAGAATTCAAAGCAACCCCAGCCTCTTCAACTCCGCGGCCATTTCGGGCGGCATGTCGGCCGTATCGCCACTGGACAGGTCCGGCGGCGCCCGCTCGGGCTCAAGGTAACGCCAGCCCTGGAAGGCCTTGCAGGCGCGCGGTGCGGTCTGGATCAATGTCCGCTTGAGCTTGATGCGGCAGAACTTCTTGCCGCTCTCCTCGTCGAAATCGTCCTCGAAGCCGACCAGTTCCTGCCGAACCCGGATGACGCCGCGAATCACCCAGTAGAGCGAGCCGCCCTCGAGGTCCTCGCTCCGACGCGGCGAGTTGCGCGTGTAGACCCAATGCGGCGAACGCGCCGTTTGCCGGCACTCCTTGCGCCGCGCGGCCTGGACTTTCTTCATGTGGGCAAGGTCGTCAACACCGACCGCGAGCTTGATGAGATGCAACGCCATCGCTTGCGATTAGTACGCCACAACCCGTTCACTCAAGCACCGCCTATCCACAGCGTGACCTTCCCGCCACAGCCTGCGAGAATTCGCGGGCGGACTTCGGACTCCACATTGTCTGCACAATCCACGCTCTAAAGTCCGGGCGCTTTTTCCGCGGGGTTCTCATGAATCGTTCGACGCTGGCTGCCTTGGTCGTGGCCCTCATGCTGGGCTCCGGCATCGCAGGGTACCTGGTTGGGAGGCCCACCGATTCAGTCGAGCGTCCCGCGGCGGCGACGCCTCCGGCGCCTCTTCCTGCTGCGCCCTCCGCGGCTCCCGCTCAGGCTTCGAACCCGCCGGCATCCACGTCGCAATCGGCTGCCCCGGCGCCGATCGCGCAACCGCCGACACTTCCGACCGATCCCTTCGCCTTCCGTCGCGTCGGTGTGGATTCGAGCCGATCGGAAGCCGAAGCCTGCCTGGCCTTCAACAAGCCGCTCGCCACCGGTGACGTGAAGTATGGCGACTTCATTCGTATCGAGCCCGAGGCCAAGACGGCACTGCGCGTCATCGACGACCGCCTGTGCATCGCCGGCCTGACCTACGGCCAGGACTACACGGTTAAGCTGCTTGCCGGATTTCCCGGACGCGACGGGCAGAAATTGCGCGACGAGCAGAGCGTGAGCGTGGCATTGGGTGCCCGGCCCGCCGTCGTCACCCTGCCCGGCAAGGGTTTCATCCTGCCGCGCGGCAGTGCGGCCGGCCTGCCGGTCACCACCATCAACGTCTCCAAGGTCGGGATTTCCGTCTATCGCGTGAACGAACGCGGGATCGATCGCTTCTCGGCCGACCGCTCCTATGACGTGTCGTTCCCCGGCTCGGAACCGATCACCGAGTCCTGGTCGCTTCGGAGCTGGCTGAACGGCAGCAATGGCGCCGAGCAGTGGTCCGGCACGATGGAGGTGCGCAACGTCTCCAACCAGGCCGTCGTCACCGCCTTTCCCATCCGCGAGACGATCCAGGACTGGAAGCCCGGCGCCTATTTCGTCGTTGTCTGGAACGCCGCCAAGCCTCCGTCCCGCGACTATGACGACGACGAAACGACAAGCGGCGGCGCCGCTGGCCTGTGGGTGATCGACACGGATATCGGGCTCACCTCCTTCAGCGGCGACGACGGCCTGAACGTGTTCGCGCGCTCGCTGCAGACCGCCCAGCCGCTGGCCGGTATCGAAGTCACGGTCCTCTCGCGCGGCAACGAACCGATCGGCAAGGTCGTCACCGGCGCCGACGGGCGCGCCTCGTTCGCCGCGGGCCTTCTCAAGGGGACCGGTGCGGCCGAAGCGGTCGCGGTCATGGCGCAGGATCCGGCAAAGAAGGATTTCTCCCGCCTCGAACTCACCAAGTCGGCTTTCGACTTGTCGGATCGCGGTGTCGACGGACGCGCGCAGCCCGGCCCGGTCGACGCCTTCCTCTATACCGAGCGCGGCGTCTATCGCCCCGGTGAGACGGTGCAGCTCATGGCGTTGATGCGCGACGATGCAGCCAACGCGCTTGCCAACCTGCCCGTCACCTTGATCGTCAAGCGCCCCGACGGCAGCGAGTTCACCCGCTTCACCCACGCCCTTCAGGCTTCTGGCGCGGTTTCGCAGGCGATCGACCTGCCGAAATCCTCGCGGCGCGGCCGCTGGACCGTTGCGGCGCATATCGACCCCAAGGGCGCACCCGTGGGCCGGGTCGAATTTTCGGTCGAGGATTTCGTTCCCGAGAAACTCAAGGTCGAACTTGCACCCGAACAGCCGATCGTCCGGCCCGGGACCCTGAACCGCTTCGCCCTGTCTGCGGACTTCCTCTATGGCGCGCCGGCATCGGACCTCGCCGTCGAGGGCGAGATGCGCATCACGGTGGACGATGCGCCGTTCCCGGCCTTCGCCAAATACCGGTTCGGCCCGGAGGAGGACCGTGAAAAGTTCGAACCGCCGTTCATCGAGTTGAAGGGCGAGAACACCGACAAGGCCGGCAAGTCGAGCCTCGAATGGAGCGGCGACCTCGCCAAGGACACCGTCCTGCCCCTGCGCGCGCAGATCCAGGCACGAGTCTTCGAACCGGGCGGCGGTCGCGCGACCAAGACGGACAAGGTCATGCCCGTCCGCACGCGCGATACCTACCTCGGCATCGCCCCCACGTTCGAAGGCCGCTATTCGCGCGAGGGAGTCGACACCGAGTTCGATGTGGTGGCGGTCGATGCCGGAGGGGCACAGGTCGCCCGGCCTTCGGTCGAATACCGCATCGAGCGCATCGTCCACGCCTATCAGTGGTTCCAGGTCGATGGCCGCTGGCGCTGGCAGTCGGTCACCGACACGAGGCTGGTGACCGCCGACAAGGTTACGCTTAAGGCCGACGCCCCGACCCGTCTGTCGCAGCGCCTGGACTGGGGCCAGCACAAGCTCACCGTCGTCGACAACGAGAAGAACACCTCCACGAGCCTCACCTTCTACGTGGGCTGGTATGGCGGCACCTCGACCGAGGAAGCGCCCGACACGTTGCGGGTCGCCAGCGACCGGCAGAACTATTCGCCGGGAGACAGTGCCCGCCTGCGCATCGAAGCGCCGTTCGCCGGCGAGGCGCTCATCGCCATCGCCACCGACCGCATCGTCTCGACCCAGTCGGTGCAGGTGCCGTCCGGAGGGACGACCGTCGAAATCCCGGTCAAGGCCGAATGGGGCGCAGGCGCTTACGCTCTCGTCACGGCCTGGCGGCCGTTGGCGGCTCCCGCAGAACGCACGCCCACCCGCGCGATCGGCACCGTGTGGCTCGCCCTCAATCCCGCCCTGCGCACGCTCGGCGTCCAGATCGGCACGCCCGAGAAGATCACGCCGCGCCAGCGCATCGAGGTGCCGGTGAAGGTATCCAACCTGCAGGCCGGCCAGGATGCCTTCGTCACCCTGGCCGCCGTCGACGAGGGCATCCTCCAGCTCACGCGCTACAAGACGCCCAATCCCGGCAGCTACTATTTCGGCAAGCGTCGTCTCGGCGTCGCCATGCGCGACGATTACGGCCGCCTGCTCGACACCGGGGCGGACGAACTCGGGCGCATCCGGTCCGGCGGCGATGCCGGCGAGATCGGCGGGCTCGACGTCGTGCCGACACGCACCGTGGCGCTGTTCAGCGGGCCGGTGAAGCTCGACGACAAGGGCGAGGCGAAGATAGCCTTCGACATCCCCGACTTCATCGGACAGCTCCGGCTGATGGCCGTCGCCTACGACAGGAACCGCGTGGGCTCGGGCGAGCAGCGCCTGTTCGTGCGCGATGCCGTTACCGCCGACGCGGTGCTGCCGCGCTTCCTCGCCCCGAAAGATCTCGGGCGGGTGGCGCTGTCGCTGCACAACGTCGATGGCCAGGCCGGCGACTACCGCGTCACGCTGACGGCCACCGGGTCGATCTCGCTCGAGCGACCGGTGAACGAGACGAAGCGGCTCGCCACCAACCAGCGCGAGCTTCTCACCTGGCCGTTGCGCGCGGGAGACGCCGGCCTCGGCAAGGTGACCGTCGCCGTGCAGGGGCCGGGCAACTTCGCCGTCCAGCGCGAATGGGACATCCAGGTGCGGCCGGCGCAGACGCCCAGCGCGGTCGATACGGTGGCGCGCCTCGGCCCCGGCAACGAAGCCACAGTCGATCGCAACGTGATCGCCCCCTTCGCCTCCGGCACCGCCCAGGTCAGCGCCTCGCTGACGCGCATTCCCGGCATCGACGTCGCGGGACTGCTGCGGGCACTCGACAAGTATCCGTTCGGCTGCATCGAGCAGACGACCAGCCGCGCCATGCCCCTGCTCTACTACAACGACGTGGCAATGCTGGGTTACGGCCCAACCGATCCGCGCATCAACGACCGCGTCCAGGATGCCGTCTATCGCATCGTCGACATGCAGTTGCCCGATGGATCTTTCGGCATGTGGGGTCCCTTCTCGACGCCCGCGGCCGAATGGCTGCAGACCTACGTGCTCGACTTCCTGGTCCGCGCCAACCAGCAGCAGATGGCGGTGCCGTCGGCGTCGTTGCAGCGGGCCCTGGGCTGGCTCAACAAGACCGCCGACAGGTTCTCGCCCAACGCCCAGTCCTATGCCTGGTACGTGCTGGCGAAGTCGGGATTCGCCGATCCCGGCCGCGTCCGCTACTTCCAGGACACGAAGGCGGCCGAGATGAAGGGCGGAATCGCCTGGGCGATGCTGGCCGCCGCGCTGAACCAGGTGGGAGAGCCGGGACGCGGCCGCCTCGCCTTCGCGACGGCGCGCCAGCGCATCGACGAGCGCGATCCGGCCGACTATTACGGCTCGCCGCTCCGCAACCGCGCCGCGCTCGTGACCCTCGCCGTCGAGGCGGGCGGCCGCGATGCCCTGACCGAAGTGACCAGCCTCGTCGGCGAGCGGCTTGCCGCCTCGATTGGCCAGACCACGACGCAGGAACAGGCCTGGCTGGTGATGGCCGCGCGCGCCATGAGCGGCAGCACGCAACTCGCCTACTCGGTCGACGGCCAGCAGCGTCAGGCGACGGCCGAGCCGGTGGTGTTCAACCCCGACGCGGCCACCCTCGCGCGGGGCCTCAAGCTGCGCAACGACGGCGACCGCCCGATCTGGATGCAGGTGACGGCGCGCGGCGTGCCGCTCGACCCGCAGCCCGCCGCGACCGCCGGCATCAGCGTGAAGCGCGAGTTCCTGAAGCTCGACGGCGAGCCCAGTTAGCTGGGCCGAGTTCGGCAGAACGAGCGCTTC
>JAKFVZ010000233.1 GCA_021732965.1 Reyranella sp. | reverse complement strand
CGATTCGTGGAAGCCGTTCCGGAACGAGGAAGTTCTCTGGTTCCGCGTCGCCGAAAACACGTTCGACAACTTCATGGCGCGCCAGTCGGCTGCCAACAAGCTCTGAACCCGGCTCATAGGCCGAATTAAAAGCCCCGCTCAGCGGGGCTTTTTATTGCCCGCCCGCATGCAATGGTGTCGCGAAGATTGCAGATAATTAAGGATTTTCCGGCATGCGGGAGCTTTTCAAAGCCATTATCGCATGCCAGTGTTGCAACCGCTGAAGGGGGCCATGAAGGCTACCGCGGGAGGAACAAGGAACATGCAGCGTAGAAAATTCATCAGGACCGCAGGCGTGGGTGCTGCGGGTGTTGCGGCGGCGACCACGATCGCCGCGCCGGCCATTGCCCAGAGCATGCCGGAAGTGAAGTGGCGTCTCACGTCGAGCTTCCCGAAGTCGCTCGATACGCTTTACGGCGGCTCCGAGCTCTTCGCCAAGATCATCGGCGAAATGTCGGATGGCAAATTCCAGATCCGTCCCTTCGCCGCGGGCGAAATCGTCCCGGGTCTGCAGGTTGCCGACGCGGTGCAGAACGGAACCGTCGAGGCCGGCCAGACCGCGGCCTATTACTATTTCGGCAAGCATCCCAACTTCGTGTTCGAGACCGGCCTGCCGTTCTCGATGAACCAGCGCCAGTATTACGCCTGGCTCGAGTTCGGCGGTGGTCATGAGCTGATCAACGACTTCTACAAGGAGTACAACTTCCGCTCCTTTACCTTTGGCGGCACGGGCTGCCAGATGGGCGGCTGGTTCCGCAAGGAAATCAAGTCGATGGACGACATGAAGGGCCTGAAGTTCCGCGTCGGCGGCTTCGCCGGCCTGATCCTCACGCGCCTCGGCGTGGTGCCGCAGCAGATCGCCGGCGGCGACATCTATCCGGCTCTCGAGAAGGGCACGATCGACGCCTGCGAATGGGTCGGCCCGTACGACGACGAGAAGCTCGGGTTCAACAAGGTGGCCAAGTACTACTACTATCCGGGTTGGTGGGAAGGCGCGTCGGTCGGCTCGCTCTACATCAACAACGATGCGTGGGCGAAGCTGCCGAAGCCTTACCAGGCGATGGTCGAGGCTGCGGCGGGCCGCGTGACCTCCTGGATGGTGCCCAAGTACGATGCCGGCAATCCGCCCGCGCTGCGCCGCCTGGTGGCAGCCGGCACGGAACTTCGGCCGTTCCCGCGCGCCGTGCTCGAGCCGTGCTTCCTCGAGGCCTACAAGTACTACGACGAACTGGCGGCGAAGGATCCGAAGTTCAAGAAGATCTACGACAGCTTGAAGGCCTTCCGCGCCGACGAGAACCTGTGGTTCCGCGTCGCCGAGAATACCTTCGACAACTTCAACTTCTCGATGTCGGCCCAGGGCCGCTAGAGAATAAGAACAGCAAAGAGAAAGCCCCGCCGGTTGGCGGGGCTTTTTTGTTGTCCTCGGTCTATTTGAAGACCGGTGGCGCCGTGTCTTCCGTCGGCGGTGCCTGGAGTTCGATCGTCACCTTGCTCGGATCGACGCCGTGCGGTTTGTCGAGGAAGAAGGTCACGGTCTGCGGCACGAAGATCACGATGGCCACCATGATGAGCTGCAGCACGACCCACGGGACCGCTCCCCAGTAGATATCCGAGCTCTTCACTTCCTTGGGCGCCACACTGCGCAGGTAGAACAGCGCGAAGCCGAAGGGCGGGTGCATGAACGAGGTCTGCATGTTCACGCAGAGCATGACGCCGAACCAGATGAGCGCCGCATCCGCACCGACGACCGGGGTTAGCAGCTTCTGGGCGACCGGCGCCAGCATCGGGATGATGATGAAGGCGATCTCGAAGAAATCTAGGAAGAACGCCAGGAAGAAGACGAACAGGTTGACGACGATCAGGAAGCCCCAGACGCCACCCGGCAGGCCCGTCAGCAGATGCTCGACCCAGTGGCCGCCGTCGACACCCGCGAACGAGATCGAGAAGCAGGTCGCTCCGACCAGAATGAAGGCCACCATCGCGGTGATGCGCATGGTTGCCTGCATGGCCTGGACGATGAGGTCGCGCAGATCCTTGACCTGCCAGGCCCGCCAGCACAGCCAGATGACCGAGGCGAACATGACGGTAAAGGCCAGCTTGAACGCGAACGACTTGAAGGCAACGGTGCCGATCAGCGCGCCGATGATGGCCGCGGCGCAACCGACGACGAACATCACGTGGTCGAACTTGGTGAGCGGTGCATTGCGCACCACCGCCAGGACGATCGCACCGATCGTGCCCATGGCGCCCGCTTCGGTCGGGGTCGCGAGGCCCATCATGATGGTGCCGAGCACCAGGAAGATCAGGACCGCGGCCGGGATGATGCCCCAGGCGCACTTGATCAGGAGCGCCTTGCCGAACAGCGTCCGCGGTACTGGCGGAAGGGCCTCGGGCTTCACCAGAGTCAGATAGAACGTAAAGGCGGCGAACAGCACGATCTGGAGAAGTGAGGGGCCCCAGGCGCCCAGATACATGTCGCCGACCGACCGGCCGAGCTGGTCGGCCAGCACGACGAGCACCAGCGACGGCGGCACGAGCTGGGTGATCGTGCCGGAGGCGGCGAGCACGCCAGTCGCATAGCGCATGTCGTACTTGTACCGCATCATCACCGGCAGGGTGATCAGCGCCATGGCGATGACCTGGGCGGCCACGGTGCCAGTGATGGCGCCGAGAATGAAGCCGACGATGATGGTCGAGTAGCCCAACCCGCCCTTCACCGGGCCGAAGAGCTGGCCCATCGACTCCAGCATGTCCTCCGCCAGCCCGCATTTCTCCAGGATAGCGCCCATGAAGGTGAAGAACGGGATGGCAAGCAGCAGCTCGTTCGACAGGATCGAGCCGAAGACGCGACCCGGGATGGCCTGCATGAAGGCCATCGTGAAGTAGTTCATCTCGATCGCGAGGAACCCGAAAAAGAAGCCCACGGCGCAGAGCGAGAAGGCGACGGGGTATCCGATGATCATGAAGACGACGAGGCCGCCGAACATCAGCGGCGGCATCCAATCGAGCGGGATCATTGCGTCGGCCTCTCGTAGTGCGCTTCAAGACTGTCGACGGCATACCCGTTGAGGAAGGCGACGCGCTTGATGAGTTCGGAAATGCCCTGCAGGGCGACCAGGGCGAAGCCCACGGGGAGCACCAGCTTGATCGGCCAGCGCAGGAGGCCGCCGGCGTTCGAGGAGTGCTCGTAGACGTTGAACGACTGCATGAAGAACGGCCAGCTCAGCCACGCGAGGATGGCGCAGGTCGGAAGCAGGAAGATCAGCGCGCCGAGAATGTCGATCCAGAGCTGCCCGCGGCGGCTCAGCGTCATGTAGAGGATGTCTACGCGCACATGCTCGTTGCGCTTCAGCGTGTAGGATGCGCCGAACATCACGATGACGGCGAACATGTACCACTGCACTTCGAGCCACGCATTGGAACTGATGTCGTAGGCGTAGCGCACCATGGCATTACCGGCGCTGACGACACACGCCGCCAACACAAGCCAGTTGCAGACGCCACCTATTTTTTCGTTTAACGCGTCGATCAGCGCGCTGAATGACAGCAACAAGCGCATCCCGTCTCCCCTGCTTGCGAGTTCTTTTTGGTCATCAATCCGTTCTCGCCAACGGACATGCGTTCTTAACTTGGTCCGCTGCGCGATGCCATAGCCTGCATTGGTTCGGAATGCAGGCAAGGTGCGTCAAGTCGCTCCAGCACCGACGCACTGCCTATGTCGTAGGCAACTCTACCCAGCCATCGGGTCCGAAGAACTCCAACGGGCGGAACGACTGCTTGTAGGCCATCTTCGTCGAATCGGCGATCCAGTAGCCGAGGTAGACATAGTGCAGGCCTCGCCGGGCCGCGGCATTGGCAAGCCAGAGGATCATGTGGGTGCCGAGCCCGCGCCTCGGATCCTGGGGATCGAAGAAACTGTAGACGGCCGAAACGCCGCTCGACAGCCAGTCGACGAGACAGCATCCGACCAGCCTGCCGTCGGCAGAATCGTCGCGGAATTCGATGATCGCCGTCTCGACCGGGCTTTCCTCGACCATGGCGCGATAGTCGTCGAAATCCATGTCGGCCATGTCGCCGTCGCGGTGGCGTGTCAGCACGTAGCGTGAAAATAATGAAAACTGCTCGCCGGTCGCCAAGGCCTGCACCTCGGTGGCGTGGACATGCTCGTTGCGGCGCTGGATCCGGCGTTGCGCGCGACTTGGCTCGAAATCACGGACCCGGATTCGAACGGGGACGCAGGCTCTGCAGCCGTCGCACAGCGGCTTGTAGACGAAATGATGAGATCGCCGGAAGCCGGCGTCGGTCAGCGTGTCGTGCTGGGAAATCGCATCCGGTCCGCTGAGTTCGGTCACGAGCTTGGTTTCCAGGCGGTGCGGCAGGTAAGGGCAGCGCATCGCCGGCGTCGTGCGGAAGAACCGAAGGGACTGGATGTTCTGTCGGATGAACATGTGATTGCGTTTGGGAGTGTACGCCTCGGACCGCGGAAGGAAAGCGCCAGTTCCTAAGCCGAGGGTCTATGGCGATCCTGTGCCATTCGGCGAAACGGCTTCATTGCCAGTCGAAACAGCCTCGGCAACAGCCATAGGAGCAGGAGGACGAAGATCGCGAGCAGGCACAAAAAAGTGATCGGATGGGCGATCGCCAGCGCGAGCCCGCTGAAGACCGTGACGTCTTCGCCCAGTGAAGCGAGGACGTTGGTGAACGGCTCTGGCGATGCATTGATCAGCGCCCGCGAACCGGTCTTGGCGACGTGCGTTCCGGCGGCCAGCGTTCCGCCCAGCAGGCCGGCGATGATCGCGACTTCGGGGCTCAGGCCGCCCGCCGCGCCATAGGCCAGGAGGGCGCCGGCGGGAATACGCACGAAGGTCTGCAGCGCGTCGTTGATGCTGTCGACATAGGGGATCTTGTCGGCAAGGAAATTGAGCGCGAACAGAAGGGCCGCTACGCCCAGCACCCAGGGCGAGCCCAGGACTTGAAGGTCGTGCGGCAGAGCCACGAGACCGAGCCTCTGTGCGCCCCCCAGGACAAGCACCGCGGCATAGGCGTTCAGCCCGCTGGCCCAGCCGGCGCCCAGGGCGATGGCGATGGCGGCGAGGGTTTCTGCACTCATGCGAGATCTCTAGAGCGCGCGCCGCGCCTTGAACGCGGTGGCCAGCGTACCGTCGTCGAGCCAGTCGAGTTCGCCGCCGACCGGTACGCCGTGCGCGAGGCGGGTCAGCGGCACCTCATGCTCGGCCAACCGCTCGGCCAGGTAATGCGCCGTCGTCTGTCCATCGACCGTGGCGTTGGTGGCCATGATGACCTCCCGCACGCCACCGGCGGCGACGCGCCTCACGAGCGAGCCGATATTGAGTTCTTCCGGACCGATGCCATCGAGCGCCGAGAGCGATCCGCCCAGCACGTGATAGCGGCCGGAAAAGATGCGCCCACGCTCCATCGCCCACAGGTCTCCGACATCCTCGACGACGCAGATGAGGCCGGCATCGCGGCGGGGATCGGCGCAGATCGAACAGGGGTCGATCGTGTCGAGGTTGCCGCAGACGCCGCAGGCGCGGATGGCGCGCGCGGCATCGGCCAGCGCCGCGCCCAGCGGCTGCATCAGGGTCTCGCGCTTCTTGAGCAGATGCAGCGCCACCCGGCGCGCCGAGCGCGGCCCGAGACCCGGCAGGCGGCCGAGGAGCTGGATCAGCCGCTCGATCTCCGGCCCGTTCATCGGCGATGTCCTAGAGCTTGAAGCCCGGCGGCAGCGGCAGGCCGCCGGTGATGTCCCGCATCTGCGCCTGGACGGTTTCCTCGACCTTGCCGCGGGCGTCGTTGGCGGCCGCCACGATCAGATCCTCGACCACGCCCTTGTCCTCGGGTTTGAACAGCGAGGCGTCGATCTCGATCCTGCGGGTCTCGTTCTTGCCGTTGACCGTCACCTTGACGAGGCCCGCGCCGGAGGAGCCCACGATCTCCAGGCGCTCGAGCGCCACCTGCAGCTCCTGCATCTTCTGCTGCATCTGCTGGGCCTGCTGCATCAGGCCGCCAAGGTCCTTGAGTTTGTCGAACATCAGTACTCGCTTTCCGGGATATCGTCGTCGGCCGGGTATTCTTCGGCAGGAGGCGGCTCGTCAGCCGTGAAATCGCCCAGGCCGGAGACCAGGGAAGTCTCCTCGCCCTTGCGTCGCACGGCATCGAGTTTGGCGCCGGGGAACGTCTTCAATATGGCCATGACCAGTTCGTTGTTCTCGGCAGAACTGCGCAAGCCGTCGGCCTTGTCGGTCTTCTGCTGGGTGAGGGTCGGCTTGCCCTCGGCGCTGGAGACCGAGGCGATCCATCGCCGACCGGTCCATTGGCTGAGCAACTCGCTGAGGCGCGGGGCGAGATCGGTCGGCGCCCTTGGTTCGGGCCGGAATTCGATCAGGCCGGGTTCGCAGCGCACTTCGTGAACATGGTGCATCAGGCTGTGCACCAGCCTTGCCTCGCGCTTCGTCTCGAACAGCGCCACAACCTCGGTAAAGTTGCGCGGCGCCGGCATCGCCGGTTGGGCGGCAACGGCGGTCACGGGCTGGGTCGCGAGGCGGGCGGCGGCTCCGCCACCGCCGCCATTGGGCCGGGGTGCCATCGGTGCCGCCGCGCCGGCGGGAGCGCCGCCGCCGT
>JAKFVZ010000462.1 GCA_021732965.1 Reyranella sp. | reverse complement strand
CTGTTCTTCGACGCGACCTCCAGCAAGGCGCTCGTCGAAGCCTGGATGAGATCGGTGACGCCGCCCGCGACGATGACCGTCGAGCCGATCGCGGGAAGGCGCGACTACGGCATGCTGGCCTGCAAGTGACCCGCCTAGCCGAGTTCCTTGCGGACGATCGACGCGCCTTCGCTGAGCGCCTTCAGCTTTCCGAATGCCGTGGCCCGCGGCAGATATTTCATGCCGCAGTCGGGCGCCGGCAGGAGCTTGTCGGGGCCGATATGCTTCAACCCGGCGCGGATGCGCTCGGCGACTTTCTCCGGCGTTTCGATTTCTGGATCGCTGAGGTCGATCACGCCCAGCATCACCTTCTTGGGCGCCAGGTCCTTGAGCACGCCGAGGTCGATCTTCGGCTGGGCGGACTCGATGGAGATCTGCTGGGCGATCGTGTCGGAAAGCTGCGGCAGGAAGGAATAGCCGGTGGGCTTCAGGCCGGTCACGACCGCGGCATAGCCGAAGCAGAGATGCACGACGGTCGGCACCGTCAGACCCTGCAGGGCGCGGTTGATCGCCTTCACGGCATAGCGCTGCGCTTCGTCAGGATTGTTACGCAACCACGGCTCGTCGAGCTGGATCACGTCCGCGCCCGCCTTGACGAGTTCGTGCGCCTCCTCGTTCACGGCCTGCGCGTAATCCATGCACATGGCCTCGGCATCCTTGTAGAACTCGTCCTTCACCTGCTGTCCCATGGTGAAGGGGCCGGGCAGGGTGATCTTGGCCAACTTCCCGGTATTGGCACGCAAGAACTGCATGTCGCGCAGCTCGACGGGCCGGGTGCGCTGGATCTTGCAGACGACCCGCGGAACCGGCGTGCGATTTCCGGTCCGGTTCACGATCTCGGCCGGGTTCTCGTCGTCGATGCCCTCCAGGGCCGTCGCGAAACGGTTGGAATAGCTTTCCCGCCGCATCTCGCCGTCGGTGACGATGTCGATGCCGGCCCGCTCCATGTCGCGGATGGCGAGGAGCGTTGCGTCGTCCTGGGCCTGCTCGAGCCACGGCTCGGGGACACGCCACAGCTCCTTCAGGCGCGTGCGGGGGACGACCTTGCTCAGCATCTCGCGGTTCACCAGCCAGTCCGGTTGCGGGTAGGAGCCGACGACGGTGGTCTGCAGGAGCGTTTCGCCCATGGTGAAATTCCATTTCTCTCGAAGCCGTGATTGCGCGCCAGTCTGGGACTCGATTAAGTCCCTGTCCATGTTCCGACGCCTTGCCTTGCTGCTGATCCTCGTCGCGATAGGTTCCTGCAGCGGCGACCTTCCCAGCAGCGCTGTCAGCGACAGCCAGGCCGAACGCGATTTCGGCATCCTGCGGTCTTCCACGTCCATAGTGGCGCTGATGCGCGAGCGCGACATCAAGCCTCCCGACCTGTCCGCACCGGATCCCCTGCTGCAGTTGCAGCGCGAGCTGGCGAAGAGCGACCCGGCCGGAATTTTCGACGGCGTCACCTACGACCTGACGCGCGGCAACGCCCTCGCGGTCGACTGGCTGGTGCAGACACCCAACCGCTGGGGGCGCAAGGGTGACGATCTCACCTGGTTCGAGATGGGCTGCAAGGGTTGCGAACCCGACATCTCGTTGCCGGCCTGCAGCACGGATGCCGACTGCAAGGGCGGCACCTGCAGCACGATCTGGCCGCGCACCCCGGGCCTTCGCACCAGCGCGCGCAAAGTCTGTCTCGGTCACTCCGATGCGTTGCCGGTGCGGATTCACGATCTCGTCGCCAGGGCGCGGCAGAGCGTCGACATCGTCGAGTTGCAGCCGGCGCCGACGGGGCGCTTCACCGCCGCGCTGCGCGCCGCCATCGCAGAACTCGCCTTCAGTCGCCGCCAGATCGAGGTTCGTGTCCTGATCGGCCAGTTTCCGCCCAAGGGCGTGGACGCGGCGGCCTTCCTCAAGGAACTCACCGACACGGCGCGGGACATTCCGGGATCGCGCGTCACGGTCAGCGTCTCGGCGATGCGGACCTGCACCGTCCTCGAATCCTGCAACAGCTTCTCGTGGAACCACGGCAAGTTCATCGTCGTGGATGGACGCGAGGCCATCGTCGGTGGCCACAATCTGTGGACCGAGGACTATCTCACCGACAATCCGGTCCACGACCTGTCGATGCAGGTCAAGGGACCTGCGGCGGCCAGCGCATCGCGCTTTGCCGACCGGCTGTGGAGCTATGTCTGCAGCAATCTCAACTACAAGGACTCGATCTCGCTCGTGACCTATGTCCCGGGTCAGAGCGAGCCCGGCCAGCGCTGCCCGGCGGCCCTGGCGACGCGCCGGGCCTCCGCCGGCACGGGCGGCGTCGAGATCATGGGCATCGGTCGCCTCGGCGCCGGAATCACCGACGACTTCGCCAACCAGAGCGAACTGGCGCGCGATCTCATGTTCGGGGCCGCCCGCAAGACGATCCGCATCGCCCAGCAGGATCTGGGCTTCCGGCTGGGGCGTTCCGATACGCTGTTTGCGGAGAGCGCGCTCGACGAGATGATCGACCTGATGGAGCGGGACGGCGACGTCTACGTCGTGCTCTCGAATCCCGGATCGATCGGCAATGGCGGGAGTCCGTACTACAACGACGTCCCGCTGCAGGTCCTGGCGAAGCGCCTGAAGGACATCGTTCAGAAACGCATCGACACCGCGGACCCGCGGTCGCGCTACGCCATCCGCAAGGGGCCCGATCCCGTGAACGCGCTGCTGTGCAGCCGCTTCCACCTGGCGCCCTTCCGCTTCGGACCGGACGACTCCTGGCCCGGCGGCAAGACCATCGCCAACCACTCCAAGCTCTGGATGGTCGACGACCGCATCTTCTATATCGGCTCCGACAACATGTACCCGGTCAACCTGCAGGAGTTCGGCTTCATCGTCGACGACCGCAAGGCCGCCGATACACTGCTCGATTCGTATTGGCACCCGCTCTGGCAATGGTCAAAGCGTGCCGCCGTTTCGGGCGAGGGCGTCGAGAAATGCATCTTCCGGGAGCTGATCAAGTGACAACCGGTCAGACGCCCATCAGTCAGGGGATCCAGGGCACCGACATGAAAAACAATCTTGTGTTGCTCGGCATTGTCGTGGCTCTGGTCGCGCCGTTTACCGCCTCGGCCAATGACGATGCGGCCTATTGCAGGGCCCTGGTCGCGAAATACGAGTCGCTGGTCGCCGACAGCAGGGGTGGTCGGTCGCGCAATCAGGGCGGCGCGGACACCAGCGTCGCGCTCGAACAGTGCAAGAGTGGCAACCCGGCCGGTATTCCCGTGATCGAGCAGAAGCTGCGCGACAGCAAGATCACCTTGCCGCCGCGCAACTGAGACGGCTCGCTACGCCTTGACGGGATCGATCGGCGTCACGATCCCTTCGGCCGCTTCGATCACCTCGCCGGCATCGAGGCAGAGATCCTCGCGATTGCGCATCGCCATGATCTGGACGCCGGTCCGAAGTGCGCCGTGACTGCCGACCGGCACGGCGAGGCCGGGCAGCCCGAACAGCGGCGCGACCAGGGCGGACCGCATCGATTCCAGCACGCCCCGCTGACCGTCCGGCGTGATGTCGGCCACCTGCTTGGGCGGCAGGTCGCACAGGGTCGGGAAGATGACCAGCGGCCATTGCTGCATGAAGGTCATCCACTTGAACAGCAGCGCCTCGCGTTCCGTCAGGGCGCCGACGTAAGTCGCGAGATCGACCGGCTTGTGGATGGCGAGCCAGGCCTGCATGGCCGCGATGCCGTCGGGATCGCCCATCTTCTGCATCATCGGCCACAGGCCGCCGAACACATCGGTGACGCAGATCTGGTGCCACAACTCGACGCAGCGCTCGATGTCGGGCGGCAGGATTTCTTCGACCACATAGCCTGCTCCGCGGAGATGCTTTCCGGCCAGCCGCACCGCCGCGACCTGCGCGGGATGGCTCTTGCCGCCGGGCACTTCCGGCACGATCGCGACCCTGATCGGCCGCGCCGGAGGGGCGCCGCGCATCGGCACGTCGTTCCATCGCCAGTCGCGCCGATCGCCCCGCGCCATGACTTCGAGGGCCAGGCGTGCGTCGCGTACGGTGCGGGTGTGCGGGCCCTGTGTCGCCATCAGGATCGCACCGATCGGGCGGCCGGAGGCGGCTCCGGTCGGATTGAAGGAGGGAATACGGGCAAAGCCGGTGCGCAGGCCGACCACGCCGTTGCAGTAGGCGGGGATGCGCACAGAGCCGCCGATGTCGTTGCCGTGGGCGATCGCGCCGATGCCGGTCGCCGTTGCGGCCCCCGCGCCGCCGCTCGAGCCGCCGGGCGTCACGCTGGGATCGCGCGGATTCAGCGTGCGGCCGTGCAGGGCGTTGTCGGAGAAGATGCGCATCGAGAACGCGGGGGCATTGGTGCGGCCCACGATGATCGCGCCGGCATGCTTCAGGTTGGCGACGACCGGGCTGTCTTCCTGTGCGATCAGGTCCTTCAGCGGGATGACGCCGTTGTCGGTCGGCAGGCCGGCCTGGTCGACGTTGATCTTGGTGGTGACGGGGACGCCGTGCAGCGGTGGCAGGGCGTGGCCTCGCGCGCGGGCGGCGTCGGCTGTCTCGGCTTCGGCGCGGGCTTCGTCCTCCAGCACGCGCACGACGGCGTTGATGGCGGGATTGACCTTGTGCAGGCGTCCGAGGACGGAGTCGACGGCCTCCCGCGCCGAGGCCTGCCCGGTGCGGATCAGGCGCGCCAAGTCGGTCGCGTCGTACTGCCAAAGCTCCATCTTACCCTCGCTCAACGCTGCTTCGTTTCGGTACCGAAGAAGATCATGTTGCCGTCCGCATCCGCAATGGCGAAGTCGCGCAGGCCGTAATCCTGGTCCTTCGGTTCGTTGAGGATTTTCGCGCCGCGCCGCACGAGATCGGCATGCAGCGCGTCGACATCGTCGACGAAGATGCAAACGGCGCCATGGCCGGGTGGACGCGGAGCCTGTGCGGCAGCGATCAGATGCAGACTGACCTCGCCGGAGCAGATTCCGACATAGAAGGTCGGCATGCCGTACTCGAAGGCGACGTCGAAGCCGACGCAGTCGCGGTAGTAAGCGAGGCTGGCTGCCGCGTCCTTGACGGTGAAGACCGTGGTGCTGCCACGCATCATTTCATCTCTCCCTTGGTCACGTGCTTCTGGAAGGCGAGCAGGGCGCTGGAGGGAAGCATGTCGCGGCGGCGGACGAAAACGGTCTGGACCCTCGATTCGCTGACGGGCAGACGGTGCGCGCGAATGGCTCCGCCGCGCCATGCGGGGCCGATCAGGGGGCGCGGCAGCAGAGTGACACCGAGCCCGGCCGCCACGGCGCCCAGAATGGCCTCCAGCGTGCCGAATTCCAGGCGGCGCAGGCCGACCACACCGCGGCGCGCCAGCAGTTCCTCCAGACGCTGCCGGTAGGAGCAGCCGGCCCGGAGGATGACGAGGCGCAGGTCCGGATGTTTCAGCGCCGAGGTCAGCGACGATTCGGTCGGGGCGGTCAGGAACGCGAGTTCCTCGGCGAAGGAGGGCACGGTGACGAGTTGCGGATGGATGACCGGTCCGCAGACGAAGGCGCCTTCGAGGTCGCGGCTCAGGACGAGTTCCACCATCTCGGCCGTCGTGCCCGTGCGGAGCACGACATCGACGCCGGGGTGGGCGCGCACATAGGAGGCCAGCAGGGGCGAAAGTCGCAGCGCCGCGGTCGTCTCCAGCGAGCCGATGGTCAGCGTGCCGCGCGGTGCGCCATCGTCGCGGGCGGCACGGCCGGCTTCATCGAGCAGCGCGCCCACGCGTGTCGCATAGGGCATCAATCGCTGGCCGGCAGGCGTGAGGCGGGCGCCCGCCCGGCTGCGCTCGAACAGCGAGACTCCCAGCGTCTCTTCTAGCCTGCGTACGCGCTGCGTGACGTTCGATTGAACGGTGTTCAGTTCGCGTGCGGCGCGCCCCATGCCGCCGAGGCGCGCCACGGCCTCGAAGGTGGCGAGGTCCCTTGCATCCATGACATCACAATATCAGATGGTATCGATTAGTATAAATCACTGATTGGGATGCCGGGTCGTCGTTTAGACTGCGGGCACGCAAAGGAGAACAGCCATGAAATGGCAGGACCGCCGTCTTCTCGACCTCTTCGGCATCGAGCATCCCATCCTTCAGGCGCCGATGGCCGGCGTGACCTCGCCGCAGATGGCGGTTGCCGCCTCCGAGGCCGGCGCGCTGGGTTCGATCGCCGGGGCGATGCTGACGCCGGATGGGTTGCGCCAGGAATTCCAGATGGTGAAGCAGGGCACGGCCAAGCCCTTCAACGTGAACTTCTTCGTGCACAAGCCGCCGACGGTCGATGCCGCGCGCGACGCGGCGTGGCGCAACAAGCTCGCGGGATACTACGAGGAGCTGGGTGTGGCGCCGGGCACCAAGGGGCCGTCGCGCGCCGCCTTCGACGGAGGCGCCTGCGACCTTGTGCTGGAATTCATGCCCAAGGTAGCGAGCTTCCATTTCGGCCTGCCTGAGAAGGCGCTGATGCAGCGCCTGAAGGCGGCCGGCATCGTGGTCATCGCCTCGGCGACGACGGCGGAGGAAGCCCGCTGGCTGGAGGGCGAGGGTGTCGACGCCATCATCGCCCAGGGCGCCGAGGCCGGCGGTCATCGCGGCATGTTCCTGGTGGACGACATCTCGCGTCAGGCCGGGACGATGGCGCT
>JAKFVZ010000336.1 GCA_021732965.1 Reyranella sp. | reverse complement strand
GTCTGGCGCAGGGCATCGTCGGCGTCGATGGCGTTGCCGAAGCGCTCGGCCTCAGCCGGCGCACGCTGAACCGCCGGCTGGCCGAACGGGGCACTTCCACGAGAGAGCTGATCGCAGGAGTCCGGCTCCAGGTCGCGCTGCAGCTGTTGCGCGACACCGATCTCACCGTCGCCGACATCGCCACCACCATCTGCTATTCCGACGTCGCGGCCTTCTCGCGGGCCTTCAGCGCCGGCGTCGGGCAGTCGCCGGCGGCGTGGCGACAACGCACGCGCCCGTCCCGGCAGGGGGCGCAGCGCGCAGACTAGTTTTCCAAAAGATCATCCTGGACTGGAGACACGACGCCATGGCCGCCGTTTACGACACACCGAAAGGGGGCCTCTATGGCGGTCCCTTCGATTCCTCGGGCCTCGAGCCCAATGTCCGCGCGCTGCTGATCGACTATCGCTGGACGACGGCATATGGCGGCAACGTCGCCGCGACCCTGGCCAACTTCTCGTTTCCGCAGTCGGCGCAGGACTATCTCGTCGTTCCGGGCTACCCGGCTGTCGAGGAAGTGTCCGAATTCTCGCCGATGAACGAGATCGAGCAGACGGCGTCTCGCATCGCCTTCGATCTGGTGGCGTCCTACACCCAGCTCAAGTTCGTCGAGGTGGTGTCCGGGCTCGCCAGCGACGCGACTTTCCGCTTGGCGCGCGACGTTTCGTTGTCGGTCTCCAATTTTCCCCCGAACGACGGCATCTATGCGAAGTCCGACAGCCGCGCCGCCGGCGACACGTTCATCGGCGAGGGCAATGGCTGGTTGAGCACGCCCGTGTTCTTCGGAACCGACCAGTTCACCACCATCATGCACGAGATGGGGCATGGCTTCGGCCTGAAGCACGGCCATGACGCCACCTATAACGGCAAGCTCGAGGCCGACCGCGACGACGTCGAATTCTCGATCATGACCTATGCGGCCTATATCGGCGCCGACGTCAGCACCGCGCTGGCGGCCCATGTCGGTTCGTCGGCACAGAGCTTCATGATGTACGACATCGCCGCGCTGCAGGCCTACTACGGCGCCAACTTCGACGCGGTCGGCGCCGCACGCACCTACACTTGGGACAACACGTCGGGACAGCAGTACATCAACGGTGCCGTGGCGGCGAACACCGGCACGACGGCGACCAGCAAGATCTTCTCGACCGTCTGGACGCAGGGCGCCACGACGACCTACGACCTCAGCAACTTCGACGACGACCAGGTCGACGACCTGCGTGCCGGGCAATGGCTGAACTTCTCCACGGCGCAGATCGCCGACCTGAATTCGGACGCCGCGCCGGGCACCTCGGCCTACAACAACCTGGCCAAGGGCAACATCTACAACACGCTTCTCTACAACGGCGACACGCGCTCGCTGATCTCCAACCTCGTCACCGGGGCCGGCAACGACCAGATCACCGGCAACGAGCTGAACAACATCCTCACCGCCAACGACGGCAACGACTCGCTGAACGGCGGCGGCGGCGTCGACGTGCTCTATGCCGGCGACGGCAACGACAGCCTGGCCGGTGGCACCTCGGCCGGCGGCGTCAACCAGCTGTGGGGCGGCGATGGCACCGACACCGTCACCTATGCCGCGCAGACGGCGATCGTGTATGTCGATCTCGGCGCCGGCGCGGGCTACGTCAGGGACGACGGCGCACTGGTCTTCCGCGACGCGCTGAACTCGATCGAGAATGCGATCGGCGGCGGCAACGACGACACGCTGATCGGCGACGACGGCGACAACGCGCTCGACGGCGGCGCGGGCGCCAATGCGCTCTACGGTCTCGGCGGCGACGATCTCTTTGCCGGCGGCACCGCGACCGGCGGCACCAACCAGCTATGGGGCGGCGAGGGGACGAACACGGTCGACTATTCGGAACTGTCGGCGGCGGTGCGGGTCGATCTCGGCGCCGGCGCGGGCTACGTGCTGCGCGGCAGCGTCTTCGTGCTGCTCGACCAGATGGACAACGTCCAGAACGCGAACGGTGGCGAGGGTGACGACCGGCTGATCGGCGACGGCGGCAACAACCGGCTGGACGGCGGCCTCGGGGCGAACGCGCTCTACGGCCTTGGCGGCGACGATGTCCTGGTCGGCGGTATCAATGCCAACCTGGACAGGGACACCCAGCCGAGTGGCATCGACGTCAGCCAGCTGTGGGGCGGGACCGGCGTGAACACGGTGGACTACTCGGAGCAGACGCGCAGCGTCCAGGTCGATCTGGTGCAGCAGCTGGGCTGGGTCTGGTTCAAGGGCGTGCTCACCCTCACCGACCAGATGAACTCGATCCAGAACGCGCTGGGCGGATCGATCGGCGACACGCTGATCGGCAACGGCGGCACCAACTATTTCGAGGGGCTGGGCGGCGCCGACAAGCTCTATGCCGGCGGCGGCGTCGTGACCTTCGGCTATCGCTCCTACGACGACAGCAACCTGAAGACCGGCTACGACACGATCGTCGACTTCATCCTCGGCACCGACAAGATCGATCTCAGCGCGCTGGACACCGACTTCGACCATCTCTGGATCGAGACCGCCGGCACCTCGAACTCGGTCTACGTCGTACAGACGCCGGGCGAGTTCAACATCGAGACCGACCTCGCGATCAGCGTCGCCGCCACGACCGCGGGCGCGCTGACCGCGCTGGACTTCATCTTCTGACGGTCCTGCCTACACCCCGTCGGCGGTGATGCCGAGTTGCTTGATGAGCTTCGCGAGGCGGAGGTGTTCGCGGCGCAGGGCATCGTCGACCTGCGCGAGGCTCATCGGCGTGGGATCGATGCAGGCGGAGGCGAGGCGCGTGCGGACCTCGGGATCGGCCAGCGCCTTGCCCAGCGCGCGGTTCAGCCGCGCGACGATGGCGTCGGGAAGATCTTTCTGCCCGTAGAGCGGGATCGACGACTGCACTTCCAGCTCGCCTTCGCCCTGCTCGGCCATGGTGGCCACGCCGGGCAGGTCCGCGACGCGCTGCACGCCGACCACGCCGATTGCCTTGAGCCGTCCCGAGCGCACATGCGGGGCCGCCAGCGCGGTGCTGACCACGCCGAGGTCGAGGCGGCCGCCGAGCAGGTCCTGCACGCCGGGCGGCAGGCCCTTGTAGGAGATCGAGGTGATGTCGATCCCGTACTTGATGCGGAGCTGCTCGGGGATCAGGTGGGCGCCGGTGCCGTTGCCCGGGTTGAGATAGTTGAGCTTGCCCGGATTGGCGCGCGCGAGGGCCACGAACTCCGCGATGGTGTTGGCGGGCGAGGCGGGCGGCACGCAGATCAGGCCGCTGCTGACCCCCACCATGCCGATCGGCCGGAAGTCCGCCATGGCGTCGAACGGCGCGCGCATCAGCAGGTTCAGCACGACGTGGCCGGAGATGGTCAGGTAGAGCGTGTAGCCGTCGGCCGGCGCGGCCAGCACCAGTTGTGCAGCCAGGATGCCGTTGGCGCCGGGCCGCGGGTCGATCATCCAGGTCTGGCCGAGCTCGCGCTGCATCGCCTCCGACAACGAGCGCGCCGCGACGTCGAGCAGGCCGCCGGCCGGTCCCGGCAGGACGATGCGGATGGTCTTCGAGGGATAGGTGTCGGCGCGTGCCGCGGCAGGAACCAGCGTGGCCGCGGCGGCGAGGAACAGGCGGCGCTTCATGGTCAGGCGGCCCGATGGAACGGCTTGTCGCCGCAGATCGTGACGCGGTGGCCGTACCGGCGGTTCGGGAAGTAGTCGAACATCGCGTGGTGCTGGGCGCAGCGATTGTCCCAGAAGGCGACCGAGTTCGCTCGCCACGGAAAGCGGCACTGCAGCTCGGGCGTCTCGATGTGGCGGTAAAGCATCTCCAGAACGGCATCGCTCTCGTGCTTCTTCAGCTGCGGGATGCGGGTGGTGAAGCCGCGGCTGACATAGAGCGCCTGCCGGCCGGTCTCGGGATGGGTGCGCACGATCGGATGCTCGCTGGCCGGGAAGGCCATGTCGGCGCGGTCGCCGGCCTTGCTGCGAAAGGCGTGCGCCTTTGCGCTGTCATGGATTGCGGTAAGGCCGTTCAGCATCGTGCGCACCGGCTCCGACAGTGTCTCGCAGGCACGATACATGTTGGCGAACAGAGTGTCGCCGCCGCCGTCGGGCGGCACTTCCGTCAGGTACAGGATCGAGCCCATCGGCGGCTCGGCGTCGCACGACACGTCGGAGTGCCATTCCTCGCCGGCCACGCGTTTGGAGTTCTCGTCGGCCTTGATCACCAGGATGTCGCGATGCTCGGGCAATCCGATCGGCGCGTTGGGATGCACATGCAGGCGGCCGAAGCGCCGGCCGAACGCCTTGTGGTCCTCGATGCTCATCTTCTGGTCGCGAAAGAAGATCACCAGATTGTCCATCAGCGCGCGATGGACCTCGTCGAACTGCTGGTTGCCCAGCGGCTGCGAGAGGTCGACGCCGAATATCTCGGCGCCGATCGTGGGGGTGAGCTTCCTGACGTCGATCGACTGGTACTGCATCGTTCCCTCCTGGATTTTCCCGACCGTAGCGGAGGCCCGGAGGCGCCGTTTGACATTACGGGACATCAACTTGACAGTTCGGGCGAACCGCCTGGCCCGAGCCGTGACCGACCTGATCCGCAGCGCCTGCCTCACCTCCTATCCCGAGACCGCCCGGTCCGTTGGGCTCGACCCGATGCGCATGCTGGCCGCGGCGGGGATCGACCGGCGCTGCCTTGACGATCCCGACGTGAAGGTGTCGGGAGCGGCGCTGCGGCGCCTGCTGGAAGGCTCCGCGGCCGCCGCGGGAATCGAGGATTTCGGCCTGCGCCTGGCCGAGACGCGCACCCTGTCCATCCTGGGACCGATCGGGCTGCTGGTGCGCGAGGAGCCGACGGTGCGCGAGGCGGTGCGGTCGCTGATCCGCTACATCCCGGTGCACAACCAGTCGCTCCGCCTGCGGCTGGAGGAGGGCGACGGGTTCGCTGTCCTCAAGGTGGAGATCCGCGTCGGCCGCCTCCAGCCCATCCGGCAGGGTACGGAGCTGACGGTCGGCGTTCTCTACCGCGTGATACGCTCGCTGGCCGGGCCGGGCTGGCAACCCTCGATCTCCTTCACCCATGCCGCGCCGCGCCGGCGCGACACCCATCGGCGGCTGTTCGGCGGCAGGGTCGAGTTCGGCGGTGACTTCGACGGCATCGTCTGTGCGGCGCGCGACCTCGACCGCGCCATCCCCACGGCCGATCCCGCGCTGGCGCGCTATGCCCGCCGGCACCTCGACGAGCTGCTGGCGCGGCCCAATACGCGGCTTTCCGACAAGACGCGCGAGCTGATCGCCCTGCAGCTCTCGACCGGCCGCTGCACCGTCGAGCGCGTGGCCGGGCAGCTCAATGTGAACCGCCGCCTGCTGCACCGGCGGCTGGCGGCCGAGGGGCTGACCTTCTCGGAGATCATGGAGGGAGTGCGCACCGAGATCGTGACCCGCGCCCTGCCCAACCGCGACCGGCCGCTGAGCGCGCTCGCCGACATGGCGGGCTTCTCCTCCCTCAGCGCCTTCTCCCGCTGGTTCCGCGACCGCTTCGACACGACGCCGACCGCGTGGCGCAGCAATAGCAACTTCGGCGGCGATAAAGCGTTTCAGTGACCATGAGACGGCCGGGCCCGCCTTGGTTTGGCCCGAAGACTTTCCGATGATGGTGGTCACGCCCGCATCCGGGCGGTGGAGGTATGGCGATGCTGAGGATCCCCGTGAGACTTGAGCCTGTGAGACTTGCGCTGGTGGTGGGTTTGGGCCTCGCCGCCGCGGCCTGCCAGGGCGACGGCTACGGCGCCCCGAGCGGCGCCTATCCGGGCGGACCCGGCTATTACAACGCCGGCTACAACAGCCCGCCGCCGGCCCCGCGCTACGGCTACGGCTACGGCTACGGCCAGCCGGCGCCCAACTACTATTACGGCAACCAGCCGCAGCAGAACGTCCGGTACAATCAGGCCGACGGCCGCCGCTACACGACAGTGACTGTGACCAACCGCGGCCAGAACGGCTATCGCGACGACGTGGTCCAGCAGCAGGTCGTCTGCGGCAGCCAGTACTACGACGGCTACCGCACCCGCACCGCGCCGCGGTGCTGACGACGGCACCTGATCGAGATCGGCCGAGCTCAGCCCGGGGCGCAGCCTTTGCCTTGGTCATGGTAGCCCGCTGAACCGACGCACCGTTCCTCATGCCCCACTTCCCCGATTGGGGGAGTGGTTGGGTGAGGGGGTAACACACGACCGCCCGAAACCTTCGTCTTGGCTGCCCCGGTGGGTTGCATTTGGCCGATCGCCTTCTTCCATGCTTGTCATGGTCGGTCGATGCGTGCGGAATAGGGTATGGTGTTTGCTAGCCCGCCCGTCGCGAACGATTATCCTGAATTGCGGACGCTGCCTCCCGAAGATGCCGAGAAGATCATTGCCGAGGCGGCCATCGCTCTCCATCGCGAACAGGGTCTGCAATTTGCCCTCGATCTCCAGCGGGGCCGGCTGCCGCACGGCTCGTTAGCGTTGATAATCGCTGCGATTGCACTCAGCTTTGTCATGGTGAGGCTTTCCATCTCGCATTGGTGGATCTGGCTAACTTTTCCGTTCGTGTAGTATTTCTATTACAAGCAAAAGAGGCGTCGGGAACTGCGGCCCTACGTACTTGCCGCTCTCGACAAGTATCAGGGGGCGCTTTCA
>JAKFVZ010000098.1 GCA_021732965.1 Reyranella sp. | reverse complement strand
AGCTATCTGCTGTTTCTGAGGCTGGTGCCGGTGTTTCCCTTCTGGCTGATCAACATCGTCCCGGCCCTGCTCGGCATGCAGCTGCGGCGATACGTGCCCGCGACTATGCTCGGCATCTCGCCGGCGGCCGTGGTGTATGCCAGCGTCGGCTCCGGACTCGGCATGGTGCTGAAGAGAGGCGAACAGCCCGATCTCGGAATCATCTTCGAAGCACGCATCCTGGTGCCGCTGCTGGGCCTCGCCGCCCTGTCGCTGGTGCCCGTGATCTACGGTCGCCTGCGCGGCAAGCGCGGGGCCTGAGATGAGCGGCCTGCTCACGCCCGATGTCTGCATCGTCGGCGGCGGCTCGGCCGGTCTGGTCGTGGCCTCCGGCGCCGCCCAGCTCGGCCTCGACGTCGTGCTGGTCGAGCGGGGGCCGATGGGGGGCGACTGCCTCAACTTCGGATGCGTGCCGTCGAAGGCGCTGATCGCCGCCGCCCGCGCGGCGCAGGCGCAGCGCGGCGGCGCGGCCTTCGGCATTGCGCCAGTCGAGCCCACGGTCGACTTCGGCAAGGTGATGGATCACGTCGCAGGCGTGATCGCCACGATTGCGCCCAACGATTCCGTCGAACTGTTCGAAGCGCTCGGCGTGCGGGTGCTGCAGGAGGAAGCGCGTTTCACCGGCCGCAACGAGTTGCTGGCGGGCAGCCATCGCATTCGCAGCAAGCGCATCGTACTGGCGACGGGCTCGCGCCCCGCGCTGCCGCCCGTGCCGGGCCTGGCCGAGGTTCCGCACTTCACCAACGAGACGATCTTCGCCAACCGCACGCTGCCCTCGCATCTGATGGTGCTGGGCGGCGGGCCGATCGGCGTGGAGATGGCGCAGGCCTTCCGGCGGCTGGGCGCGCGCGTCACCGTGCTGGAAGCGGCGACCTGCCTGGCCAAGGATGATCCCGAACTGGCGGCGATCGTCGTGGCCCGGCTGCGCGCCGAGGGAATCGACATTCGCGAGGGAACGCGGGTCGCGTCGGTCGAGCGCACCGCTGGCGGCATCGCGACCGTGCTCGAAGGCGGAGAGAGAATCGAGGGCTCGCATCTTCTGGTCGCGGCCGGGCGGATTCCCAACGTCGAGACGCTCGATCCCGACAAGGCCGGGATCGCCCACGACCGGCACGGCATCACGGTCGACGATTCCCTCAGGACCTCGAACCGCAACGTCTGGGCGATCGGCGACTGCAACGGGCGCCATGCGTTTACGCACATGGCCGGTCACGAGGCCTCTCTGTTCATCCGCGGCGCGCTGTTTCGGGCGCCGGCGAAGCTCGATCCCGGCATCGTGCCCTGGGCGACCTACACCGACCCCGAACTGGCACAGGTCGGCCTCGGCGAACGCGAGGCGCGCGCCAAGCATGGCGACGGCATCCGCGTCCTGCGCTGGAAATTCTCCGAGAACGACCGCGCGCAGACCGAGCACGAGACCGGCGGTCTCGTGAAGGCCATCCTCGACCGCCGGGGTCGCGTGCTGGGCGCCGGCATCGCCGCCCCGCAGGCCGGCGAGTTGATCCAGACCTGGTGCCTGGCCATCGCGGGCGGCCTGAAGGTCTCGACCCTGGCCGGGTTCGTGCCGCCCTATCCGACGCTCGGCGAAACTGCCAAACGGGCGGCGGGCGGCTACTACACCGAGACGCTTTTCGGACCGCGCACGCGCGGGCTGGTCCGCTTCCTCGCCCGATTGCCGGTCTGGTAAAGTGACACGATGACCGCCGACGCCACCCTGACGGAACAATCCGTCCGCCCCGCGCGGCGGCGCAGTCCTGCCTTCGGCCTGTCCTGGCGAATCCTCGGACTCGTCGTTGTCGCCGTGATGACGGCCGAAGTCGCAATCTTCCTGCCCTCGATCGCCCGCTTCCGGCTGGTCTATCTCGAGCAGTTGATCGAGAGCGGCACGCTGGCGGCGCTCGCGCTCGACGCCACGCCCGACAACATGGTGACGGAAGAGGTGAAGCGCTCGCTGCTGGCGCATGCCCGCGTCGAAGCCGTCGTGCTGGTCGAGCCGAACAAGCCCAAGCGCGCGCTCATGAACATCGAGCCGCGGCCGGAGATGCAGGGCTTCAACCTGAAGGACAGCGGCGCGCTGGGTCTCATCTTGGATGCGCTGGAGGCGATGACTCGCAACGGTTCACACTATATCCGGGTCGGCGGCGAATCGATGCGCATGCCCGGCGCCATGGTCTGGATCGTCGCCGACGAACCGCCGATGCGCGAGGCGATGTACGCCTATGCCAGCCGTATCCTTGTCCTGTCGGTCATCATCGCCCTGTTCACGGCGTCGCTTCTCTACCTCGCCCTGCGCTGGCTGGTCGTCCGCCCGCTCCAGGACCTGTCGGCCGCCATGACGGCTTTCCGGCGCGCGCCGGAAGAGGCGAACACCCATCGCGCGCCGCCGCGACGCAACGACGAGATCGGCGTGGTCGACCGCGAGTTCCAGATCCTCCAGCGCGAATTGCGCGCGTCGCTGCGCCGGAAGTCGCGGCTGGCCGAGGTCGGCGCCGCGACCAACAAGATCAACCACGACCTGCGCAACATGCTCTCGACGGCTCGCCTGTTATCGGACCGGCTGGCGCGCAGCAACGACGAGCGTACCCGCGCGCTGGCGCCGACCATCCTCAACACGATCGACCGCGCCGCGCGGCTGGCCAGCGACGCCATCGAATATGTGCGCGACAAGCCGTCCCCCCGGCTGGCCGACGTGGATCTCGCCGATCTGATCGACGAGGTCGGCGTGGCGCTGCAGGAGCAGGGCGAGGATCACGATCCCAATGCGCAGCGCACCTGGATCAACGAGATCGGAAGAGGCGGCGCGGCGCGGTGCGACCGCGACGTGCTCTACCGTGTCTTCATCAATCTCGGCCGCAACGCCTTCGAGGCCGGCGCCACCTGCGTCACCGTCCGCGCCCGCCGGAATGGCGGATACCTGCTACTCGAAGTCTCCGACAACGGACCCGGCATACCGCCCGCGGTGGCAAGGCAGCTCTTCCAGCCGTTCACGTCCGGCGGACGGCCGGGTGGCACGGGCCTCGGGCTCGCCATCGCCCGCGACCTGGTGCGGCTGCACGGCGGCGACATCGCGCTCATCGAATCGAACGGGCAAGGCACGCTCTTCTGCTTCACGCTACCCCTCGCGTAGAGCGTCAGATCTCGGCCTTGAGGCGCGCGATGAAGGTGCGCACCCTTTCGGCATTGCCGCCGAGATCGGCTTCGCCGATGCGGCTCTTGGAGCGGATGTCGACCCGGCTGCCCGGTCCCTGCGGCCGGATGCGCACGACGATGTCGTCGCGAAAGCCGAACCAGGGGCTGGTCGCGATCGCCTCGAGGCGACCTTCGGCCGGCACGCGCGCCACGATTTCCCAGCCCAGTGCAGTGGCCACCCGCTCGACGCGCTTGAAGGCCTCCGCCGGCGGCACGGCCAGTATCACCGGCTCGATGTCGGGAAAGGCGGCGCGCTGGATCGCGGCATTGTCCTTCGGATAGGCGGGCGGATTGGGCGCCCCGCGCCGCAATTGCGCGGTGGCGACCAGCGGCGGCGGGCTGGCGGTATCGGTGGTGATGTCGTTGATCGCCGGCCGGTGCTGCGCCTCCAGGAACCAGTGCAGGGGCACCCAGGCGCCGGCAGCACCGATCACGATGGCCAGGAAGGCCGCGACGAAGCCGCGCCGCCGGTCGCCGGGCCGGGCGGGCAGCATGGTGCCGAGCCCGAGCGCGATGCCCGCGACAGTGAGATAGAAGCCGTAGCGGAAGACGGCGATGGCCGCCTCGATGTCGAGGCCGAGGTAACGATGCAGCGGGCCGGAGACGGCTACGATCAGCGACCCCATGGTCGCTAAGATGAAGGCGATACGCGCCAGTCGATGACTGATCGGATTGGTCGGCCTAACGAACATCCAGGCTCCGCTGCAGCCGCATCGTACTCGCGAAAAGCGTTCTTTGCATCCGCTCGACAATCTCCGCTTCATTCTCTATGCGGCGTCGATGACGACCGACTCCAGTATCCGGCGACGGGCCATGGCGGCGGGCCTGATCTCGATTGCCCTGTGGAGCTCGCTCGCCCTCCTCTCGGTGTCGGCCGGCCCGATCCCGCCCTTCCAGATGGTCGCCATGACTTTCGCGGTCGGTGCCGCGATCGGCATCGTGCGCGCACTATCCCGCGGCGTGGGCTGGGCCGGGCTGGTGGGCTGGCCGGCGCGCGTCTGGTTGCTGGGGATCGGCGGCCTGTTCGGCTACCACGCCCTCTATTTCGCCGCCCTCCAGCTCGCGCCGCCGGCCGAGGCCAACCTCATCAACTATCTCTGGCCGTTGCTGATCGTGCTGCTCTCCGCGCCGCTGGCGGGCGAACGTCTGGGCTGGCCGCATCTGGCCGGTGCCGCCCTGGGCTTCGCGGGCGTGGCGCTGCTGGCCTTCGGCCGCGGCCTGACCTTCGCCGACAGCCACGCGCTGGGCTACCTGCTGGCGCTGGGCTGCGCCTTCGCCTGGTCGATCTACTCCGTTCTGTCGCGCCGCTTCGGCGAGACGCCGACCGATGCCATCGCCGCCTTCTGCGCCGCGTCGGCCCTGCTCTCGCTCGCCTGCCATCTGGCCTTCGAGCGCACCGTCTGGCCGGCGAGCGGGACGGCTTGGCTGGCCGTACTGGCGCTGGGCCTCGGGCCGGCGGGATCGGCGTTCTATTTCTGGGATCACGCGGTGAAGCGCGGCGACATCCGCGCGCTCGGCGCCATTTCCTACGCGACGCCCATCCTGTCGACCGCGATCCTGGTGATCGTCGGACTGGCCGAACCGACCGGCACGCTGATCGCCGCCGCCCTGCTGGTCACGGTCGGCGCCGTCCTGGCCTCGCGCGAACTCTGGAAGCGCTAGGCGCCCGGCTGCCAGCCAGGCGGGGCGAGTTCGAAACCCGCGAAGTCGAAGGCTGGCGCCACGGTGCAGCCGACCAGCGTCCAGTTGCCGAGCGAACGGGCGGCCTGCCAGACGCCGCGCGCCACCACGATCTGCGGCATTTCACCGAGACCGAAGTCGCTACCGAGACGCAGGTGGCGCGTGGTGCGGCCATCGTCGCTCATCGACAGTTCGAGCGGCGCGCCCGCGTAATGGTGCCAGACCTCGTCTGCGTCGACCCTGTGCCAATGCGAACGCTCGCCCGCCTTCAGCAGGAAGAAGATCGCCGTGCTGGCGCCGCGCCCTCCCTTGCCGGAGGGATCGGCGGCGCGGAACGTCTCGCGGAAATGCCCGCCTTCGGGATGCGGCTGCAGACCGAGGCGGGCGATGATTTCGTCGGCGGTCATGTCGGTCAGGCGGGCGGCGGGACGGTTGCCTTCATCGAAGGCGTCTTCGAGAAGGCGGTGAACCACTTGGCGAGCTTGGGTCGCATGTGGCGCCAGTCGTGGTTGCCGAACCGGAAGTCGAGATAGCCCAGCGCGCAGCCGATCGAGATGGTGCCGATGGTCGGCTTGCCCTTCAGCGCCTTGCTCTCCGCCTCGAGCTGGTCGAGCACGCCGTCGATCTTCTTCATCTGGCCCTTCGACCAGTAGGGCCAGCGCTTCTCCTCGGGCCGCAGGAAGCTCTCGTAGCGGGCGAGCAGCGCGGCATCGAGCAGGCCGTCGGCCATCGCCTGCTGGCGCAGCGCCATCCACCGTTCGCGACCCTTGCGCGGGAAGAGCTTGCGGCCCTTGTGCTGGCTGTCGAGATACTCGCAGATCACCGGCGAGTCGAAGAGGTCCATGTTCTTGATCGACAGCGCCGGGATCTTGCCGACCGGATTGTGCTTGTCGACGTCGGCATTGGGTGCCACCGGCGTCAGCGCGACGTTGACCAGGTCCATCTTCTTGTCGAGCCCGGTCTCGATGGCCAGCACCCTGACCTTGCGCGCATAGGGCGACGAGGGCGCGTAGTAGAGCTTCATCTTGGCCATGCTCGGTCTCTCCTGTCTTCCGGTCCCGTCAGGCGCCGGACATCTGGGGAATGTCGGTATCGTTGAGGCGCACCGTGCGGGCGGTGTCGACCAGCTGCTGCCAGGTGGTGGTGTCGATCGGCACGCCGTTCTTCTCGCGATCGAGCTTGCGCGCGCGTTCCGGCTCGCCGGGCACCAGCACCTCGGCGACGCCGGGCTGCGGTTTGGCGGACTTCACCCAGCCGATGAAATTGTCGACCTCGTCCTCGAAGAAGGCGGTGCCGCCCATCGAATCGGGGTCGATGATGATCGACAGCATGTTGTTGATGATGTCGGTGCCGTCCTTCTTGATCGTGCGCGGGCTGTGCGTGCGGCCACCGGTCAGCGCGCCGGCCAGCAGGTCGCAGATCACGGCGAGGCCGCCGCCCTTGTGCAGGCCGAACGGCAGGATGGCGCCGTAAGGCGCGTTGTACATCACGCCGGGCTCGGTGGTGGCATTGCCCGCCGCGTCGATCAGCAGGCCTTCCTCCATCTGGATCTTCTTGTTGTTGGCGACGCGGACCTTGCCCATCGCCACCTGGCTGGTCGCGAAGTCGAGCACGATCGGCTCCTGGCCCTTGCGCGGAATGGCCGTGCAGTAGGGATTGGTCGTGAAGCGCGCCTCGGCGCCGCCGAACGGCGCCACCAGCGACTTGTGGCCGTGCACGTTCACCCAATGGGTGCTGACCATGCCGGCGCGCGCGCACTGCTCGCCCCAATGGCCGATGCGGCCGATATGGTGCGAGT
>JAKFVZ010000650.1 GCA_021732965.1 Reyranella sp. | reverse complement strand
GGCCGACTGGATCGGCGGCTTCGCCGTCACCGCCGGTCATGGCATCGAGGAGCATCTCGCGCACTTCAAGGCCGACCATGACGACTATTCGGACATCCTGCTGAAGGCGCTGGCCGACCGTCTGGCAGAGGCCTTCGCCGAGCGCCTGCACGAGCGCGTGCGCAAGACCCTGTGGGGCTACGCCCCCGAGGAAGCGCTCTCCAACGAGGAGCTGACGCGCGAGAAGTATCGCGGCATCCGCCCGGCGCCGGGTTATCCCGCCTGCCCCGACCACAGCCAGAAACCCGAACTGTTCCGGCTGCTGAACGCCGGCCAGAACGCCGGCATCCAGCTTACCGAAAGCTTCGCGATGGTCCCGACCTCGGCCGTCTCGGGCTATTACTTCGCCCATCCCGACGCGCAGTATTTCGGCGTCGCCCGCATCGGCAAGGACCAGGTCGAGGATTACGCCAGGCGTCGCGGCGTCTCGATCGAACAGGCTGAAAGGTGGCTGCGGCCGAACATCGGCTATTGAGCCCATGCTGAGCTACGCCCTCGTCCTGTTCGTCGGCTTCATCGCCGGGACGGTGAGCGGCGTCGTCGGCACCGGCGCGACCGTCATCCTGCTGCCGGTGCTGGTCATGGTGTTCGGGCCGCGCGAGGCGGTGCCGATCATGGCTGTCGTCGCGCTGATGTCGAACTTCGCCAAGATCACCGCCTGGTGGCGCCACATCGACTGGCGCGCGGCGGCCGCCTATGCGCTGGGCGGCATTCCGGCCGCGGCGCTGGGTGCGCGAACGCTGCTTGCCTTGCCCGAGAACACGGTCGAGACCGCGCTGGGCGTCTTCTTCCTCGTCATGATTCCGGGCCGCCGCTGGCTCGCCGCCCGCAACGTCACGCTGGGCTATGGCGGCATGTTCGCGGCCGGCATCGTCATCGGTTTCCTGACCGGCATCGTGGTCTCGACGGGGCCGCTGAGCGTGCCGGCCTTCGCCGCGCACGGGCTGGTGAAGGGCGCCTTCATCGCGACGGAGGCGGCGGGCTCGCTCGCGCTCTACATCAGCAAGGCCCTCACCTTCCAGGCGTTCGGCGCGCTGCCGACCGACATCGCGATCAAGGGCTTGATCACCGGATCCTCGGTGATGGCCGGCACCTATCTCGCGCGCCTGATCGTCGAGCGGCTGAGCGTCGCCACCTTCCAGTACCTGCTCGACATCGTCATGGCCGTGTCGGGTCTCGCGCTGCTCTGGCAGGCGCTGAGGTAGACGTCCGCGATTTCCTTCGGCAAGGATGATCGTCCCCTACGAGGAGAGAACGATGGCGATCACGAAGAAGCAGGAACTGCGGGCGCTCAGCGCCGACGAGCGCGAGCTGATCGACCTGTCGGGCGCGCGCGTCGTCAAGGCGCTGACCGACGCCCAGCTTTCCAGCCTGGTGAAGCGGACCCGCACGAAGCGCGACCGCGCCCGCACGCTGGCCGAGCGTCAGCGCCGCGAGATGCGCGGCAAGACGCAGGCGCGCGGCGCGATGCCGGTGAAGGCCGACGACGGATCGCAGCTCAAGCTCGCCATCCTGGCGGCGGCCCTCGCCCGCCTCGAAACCGAGACCGCGCGCCGCGCCAAAGTGAAGGCCAAGGCCGCGCTGGTCGCGAGCGCGAAGAAAGCGCTGGCGCTGAAGCAGAAGGCGAAGGGCGCCAAGGCGCCGGCCAAGCCGCGCGGCCCCGCCAAGGCGGCTACCGGCAAGACGCGCGTCGCGGTGAAGAATCATGTGCCGGGATCGGTGCGCGGCAGCGTGCGCAGCCAGGGGGCGAAGGCCCAGGCCAAGCGCGATTCGCGCTGAGTAGCGCCGACCGCGATGCGAGAGGGCGACGCCGACAGGGGCGTCGCGCGGCGTTAGGATGGCGGTGCTTCCAAGGGAGGATCGCATGCTGGCCAACACCACACGCACGCTCACCGAGGCACAACGCGAGCAGTGGGCCGTCGACGGTTACCTGCAGATCGAGGGCGCACTGTCGCCCGCCGAGGTCGATTTCTTTTCGAAGTTGCTCGACGACACCGTGCGCACCGAACCGGGCTACGAGCCCGCGCCGGGCACGCTGCCGCGCGGTCACTATGCCTGGAAGCTACCGGATCAAAACAAGGACGCGTTCATGGACCGGCGCGACCTGCTTCCCTATCATCAGGCCTTCATCGACCTGATCGACCGGCCGGCGATCTTCGACCTGATCCTCGACCTGATGGGTCCCTACATCCAGTTCTCGATGAGCCAGGCGATCGTGCGCGCCTCGACCGACCTGTTTCCGGGTTATACCCACACCGACGGCGGCCAGGCGCAGAAGGCGATTCGTGTCAGCGAAACCAGCCGGCCGCTGGCCGTGAAGGTCATGTACCTGCTGACCGACGTGACCGCGGACAACAGCGGCAACTTCACCGTGTTCCCCGGCAGCCATCTGCGGCCCTTCCCCGAACGCGCCGAGCGCATCCCGTCGCCGGGCATGCCGGGCGCGGTGCCGCTCCTGGGCAAGGCAGGCGACGCCTATGTCTTCCCGCACGCGCTGTGGCACGGGCCCTCGCCCAACCATTCCGGCAAGGCGCGCAAGACCCTGCTCTACAACTACTGCCAGATGTTCATGCGGGCCTACGATTTCAGCGGGCCGTATGCGGCGATCCTCGACCGCTGCACCCCGCGCCAGCGCCGCCTGCTGGGCGACCTCGGTCACGATTTCCGCCCCGGTGATTTCTTCTACGCCCCCGAGGATCAGGAAGCCGTGATGACGGGCGCCACGGCCTGAGTCGTGCTAGTGGCTGGCTCACGGACGGGCACCCCCCTTGGGTGGCCCTCCCCCTGAAGGAGTGTCTATGAAGAACGTCGTCATGGCGGCTGCGATGGCCGCCCTTGCCCTCTCGACCGGTGCCTGCAGCCTGCAGCAGTCGAGCGCCCAGCAGCTCAACACCACCAACGCCAATTCGCGCATCTATATCGGCTCGCTGACCTGCAACGTCGGCGGCAGCACCGGCTACGTGCTGGGCTCGGCCAAGCCGCTCGATTGCGTGTTCCTCGGCAAGGACGGTGTCTCCACCGCACACTACACCGGCACGATCGACAAGGTCGGCATCGACATCGGCTACACCAGGGCCGTGCACACGATCTGGCGCGTCTACTCGCTGGGTTCGGACCGCGGCGTGACGCAGATCGGCGGCACCTATGTGGGCGAGCAGGGCACCGTCGCGGCCGGCAACCAGGCCGGCGGCAACTGGATCTATGGCGGCCCGAACGCCGAGATCGGCATGATCTCGTCGGGCGTGATCAAGGACGCCGGCTACAACCTCGCGACCGGCGTGGCCGCGATGACGATCCGGCTAAAGCAGTAGCCTCGGTTTAGACCCGAGCCGCCGTCGCCGCCTGCAACGCGCAGCCGGCGACGGTGATGCGGTGCATCAGGCGCCGCTCGCCCTGATAGTCGTTCTGGGCGCTGTGCCAGGTGGCGCGGTTGTCCCAGAAGGCGATCGAGCCGTCGCGCCACTGGAAACGGCTGGTGAACTCGTCCCGCGTGACATGCGCGTAGAGATATTCCAGCAACGGCTTGCTGTCCTCGACGCTCCAGCCCTCGAAGTGCAGCGTGAAGTCCCCATTGACGTAGAGTGCCTCGCGGCCGCTCAGCGGATGACGGATGACCACCGGATGCAGCACGTCGCCGACCCGGTCGCCATTGTGGAAGACGAGATCGCTGCCGCTGGCCTTGCGCGCGGCGGTGCCGAAGCGATGCGCCGAGGAGTGCACGGCGTTCAGTCCGCGCAGCGTCTGCTTCAGCCCCTCCGACAGCGTCTCGAAGGCGCGGTAAACGTTCGCGAACAGCGTATCGCCGCCCGTCGACGGCAGTTCGCGCGCCACCAGAATCGAGCCCATGGCGGGGATCTGATCGTAGGTGTGATCGGTGTGCCAGCGCTCGCCGATGTTCTTCTGCTGTGTCGGCTCCTTGCGGACCTCAGCGATCATCGGATAGCCGGCGACGGCCGGGAAGTAGCGATTGATGTCGATCGCGCCCCAGCGCTGCGCGAACTCGACGTGCTGTTCCGGCGTCAGGTCCTGGTCGCGGAAGAAGATCACGCCATGCTCGACGAAGGCGCGCTGCACCTCGTCCCACTGCCGATTGCTCATCGACTTGAGATCGAGCCCCAGCACCTCGGCGCCGCAGCCCTCGAGCTCGCGAACCTGAACCGTCTCGTATGCCATGGTCACCCTCCGGTCCCGAGCTTACCGCGCCTGCACCCCGAGCAACAACAAGGCCGCGGACAGCGTGAAGACGCTGGCGGCGGTGGAGATCACCACGGCGTTGGTCGCGCGGGCGACGCCGGTGCCGTACATCTGGGCGATCAGGTAGACGTTGGCGCCGGCCGGCAGCGCGGCGTTCAGGGTCGCGACGTTGAGCCATAGCGGATCGAGCGGGAAGACGTAGCGGCCGATCGTCCAGACCAATACCGGCAGCATGGCGAGCTTGAAGAACGATGCGACGGCCGCCGACTACCAGTGGCCCTTCAGCCCGACATGGGCGAGCGAGGCGCCGACCATGATGAGGCCGCAGGGCGGCGCCGCCGCGGCAAAGGCCTGCAGGATGCGGTCGAGCACCGCCGGCGTCGCGAGGCTGGTGTGCGCGCTGATCTCGCCCCAGAGCAGCCCCGCGAAGATCGCCGGAATGACCGGGTGCTTCAGCATGGAGAGCGCCGCGCCACCCAGTCGCTTCAGCACGTTGCCGCGCCGCCCGCCGGCGCCGTCCATCTCCATCAGGAAGCAGGTGAAGGTGAGCAGGATCAGCGAATGGACGCTGATGATCATCAGCAGCGGCACCAGCCCCTGCTCGCCGAAGCCGTAGCTGATGAACGGGATGCCGATGCCGACGCCGTTGGAGAAGGAGCCGCTCAGCGCGAACATGGCGCGATCGCCGAGCCGGAGCCCCTGCATGCGCCCGATCGCCATCAGCACGCCGTAGAGGACCGCGACGCCGCTGAAGAACGCCAGCAGCACCTGCGGCTCGAGCGTCTCCAGCCGCACCTTGGCCATGGAGCGGAAGAGGAGCGCGGGGAACAGGACATAGAAGGTGACAGCCGTGAAGCCGCGCAAGCCTTCCGGCGTGAGGAGCTTGCTGCGGCCGATCAACCAGCCGACCATCACCATGCCGAACACCGGCACGATGATGTCGATGATGGCGCTCATTTGTCGCCGACCAAACAAACCTCCTCATGCTGAGGAGGTCGCGCAGCGACCGTCTCGAAGCATGGGCCGCAGACGGGGCGCCGGCTCCCCACCCTTCGAGACGGCCCTGCGGGCCTCCTCAGGGTGAGGACTTTGGTTCGCAATGCGCTGACTACGCAGCCATCGCGAGGTTGCTGTAGCGCGTCAGGTGATGCTGCTGGTTGCCGAACATCAGGTCGATCATCGTCAGCCGCTTGAAGTAGTGGCTGACCGACAGCTCGTCCGTGACGCCCATGCCGCCGTGCATCTGCACCGCGCTCTGGCCGCAGAACTTGCCCGACTTGCCGATCTGGACCTTGGCGCCCGAGGCCGCCTTGGCACGCACCGTCGGATCCTTGTCGTCGATCTTGAGCGAGGCCATCAGCGTCATCGAACGTGCTTCCTGCGCGTTGGTGAAGCAGTCGACCATGCGGTGCTGCAGCACCTGGAACTTGCCGATCGCCACGCCGAACTGCTTGCGGGTCTTGATGTAGTCGAGTGTCGCGGCGTTGATCGCGTCCATGCAGCCGGTGGCCTCGGCGCAGAGCGCGACGATGGCGCGGTCGACCGCTTCCTCGACGGTCGGGAAGGCCTCGTCGACCTTGCCCAGCACGGCGTCGGCGCCGACCGAGACCTTGTCGAAGGTGAGTTCGGAGGCGCGCAGCGAATCCTGCGTCGGGTAATCGCGGCGGCTGAGGCCCTTGGCCTTGGCATCGACGATGAACAGCGTCAGGCCCTTGGGCTCTCGCGCCGAACCCGCGGTGCGGGCCAGCACGATGATGTTGTCGGCGGAGGCGGCGTTGTAGACCACGCCCTTGTGGCCCGACAGCGACCAGCCGTTGCCTTCCTTGGTCGCCTTGAGCGACACGTCGGCGAGATTGTAGCGGCTCTGGCGCTCGAGCCAGGCGAAGGCGAACTGCTTCTTGCCCTCGATCATCGGCGCCAGCAGCGCCTCCTTCTGGGCCGCGGAGCCGGCGCGGGCGATCATGCCGCCGCCCAGCACCACCGTCGGCAGGAACGGCTCGAGGACCAGGCCTTTGCCGAACTGCTCCATGACAATCATCGTCTCGATCGGACCACCGCCGTAGCCGCCATCCTCCTCGGAGAAGGCCATGCCGAGCCAGCCCAGCTCGGCGAACTGCGCCCAGTTCTCCGGCAGCCAGCCGCGCTCGGTTGCCGCGATCTTGCGGCGGTTCTCGAACGTGTACTTCTCGCGGGCGAAGCGCTCGGCCGATTCCTGCAGCTGCTTCTGTTCGTCGGAAAGGGACAGATCCATGTTTCTCCTCCGGAATTCTTGGATGCGGTTATAGCCTCCGTCAGAGGCCCAGCACCATCTTCGAGACGATGTTCTTCTGAATCTCGGTACTGCCACCGTAGATGCTGGTCTTGCGCATGTTGAAATAGCGCGGCGCGGCCGGCGGGGCGTGGTCGGGGCCGATCGGCGTCTCGTTGGTGTCGTGGAACAGCATGCCGGGCTGGTAGGGCTGGGCGTATTCGCCCACCGCCTCCATCGTG